>NZ_NCVH01000011.1:0-852 GCF_002096855.1 Streptococcus mitis
GAAGAAGTTGCTTTCCAAACTAAGGAAGTCACAAATCCAGATCTTCCAGAAGGAAGTCGTCAAGTGAAGACAGCTGGTAAGAAGGGTGTTCGCACAATTGTTTACACAGTTACCTATACAGACGGAGTAGAAACAGGTCGTGTTGAGAAATCCAACACAATCACTACTCCAGCAGTAGACGAAGTTATCGAAGTTGGAACTAAGAAAGTAGTAGTCCCAGTTGTAACGACTAAGGAAGAGACCAAGACAGAAGAAGTTGCTTTCCAAACTAAGGAAGTCACAAATTCTGATCTTCCAGAAGGAAGTCGTCAAGTGAAGACAGCTGGTAAGAAGGGTGTTCGCACGATTGTTGAAACTGTCACTTACACAGACGGAGTAGAAACAGGTCGTGTTGAGAAATCTAACACAATCACCATTCCAGCAGTAGATGAGATTGTCGAAGTTGGAACTAAGAAAGTAGCTTCTACAACAACCAACGGTGATAAGAAAGATACTGCAACAACAGGGAACCAAGCTGAAAACACTAAGAAAGAAGAAACTGCAAGCCAAGATAAGAAAGTTCTACCAAGCACAGGTACAGCTTCTACTAGTCTTCTTTCAATCATCGGTCTTGCCTTTGCAAGCCTAGCAGCTTTTGTCCTTCGTAAGAAAGACTAAGCCATTCTTAATAAATAAGAAATTGAATTCTTAATTCCGGCTCATTGTCAACTGTATTGGGTTGATGAAAAGTTATAACCTGGAGAGGACCAAATTGGTTCGGCTCTTTGTCAACTGTAGTGGGTTGAAGAAAAGCTAAGCTCGAGAAAGGACAGATTTAGTCCTTTCTTTTTTGATATTGAGAGCGATAAAAAT
>NZ_NCVH01000012.1:0-521 GCF_002096855.1 Streptococcus mitis
CGCAAGCGCTCACGGTATTCGCGCTCTGTCATGATAGACTTGTGCTCAAGTGGTGTATCCTTAGGATCAATCACCACATAAGCCGCAAAGTAGATAACTTCCTCGAGGGCACGAGGGCTCATATCAAGGGTCAAGCCCATACGGCTTGGAATCCCCTTGAAGTACCAGATATGAGATACAGGAGCTTTCAACTCGATGTGTCCCATACGCTCACGACGAACTTTTGTACGCGTTACTTCAACCCCACAACGGTCACAAACAATCCCTCTGTAACGAATGCGTTTGTACTTACCACAAGCACATTCCCAGTCTTTTGTAGGACCAAAGATCACTTCATCAAAGAGCCCTTCACGTTCTGGTTTCAACGTACGGTAATTGATTGTTTCAGGTTTTTTGACTTCTCCATAAGACCATGAACGGACTTTGCTTGGAGAAGCTAGGGTGATTTGCATACTTTTAAAACGATTTACATCAACCACTATTTCTTCCCTTTCTATTCTAAGTGAACTGCTTATTCTTCA
>NZ_NCVH01000017.1:0-516 GCF_002096855.1 Streptococcus mitis
GTTGAAATAGCCAGTTGATGAGCGATATCGGTCATAGAAGTTTTTTCAATCAATTTTTGCGCAATTTTTTGGTTGATAATACGAGGAATTTGGTGATTTTTCTCGACGAGAGAGGTCTGTGAGACCATCATTTTAGAGCAATGATAGCACTTGAAACGACGCTTTTTAAGGAGGATTCTGGTAGGCATACCAGTTGTTTCAAGGTAAGGAATTTTCGATGGTTTTTGGAAGTCATATTTCTTCATTTGACTTCCACATTCAGGACAAGATGGGGCCTCATAATCCAGTTTAGCGATGATTTCCTTGTGGGTATCTCTATTAACAACATCCATAATTTGGACATTAGGGTCTTTGATATCGAGCAGTTTTATGATAAAATGTAATGGTTCCATATGAATCTTTCTAATGAGTTGTTTCGTCGCTTTTCATTATAGGTCATATGGGACTTTTTTTCTACACAAAAATAGGCTCCATAAGATCTATAGGGGATTTACCCACTACAAATATTATAGAGCC
>NZ_NCVH01000014.1:0-490 GCF_002096855.1 Streptococcus mitis
ACTGCACCCCAAAAGTTAGACAGAAAAAATCTAACTTTTGGGGTGCTTTTATTATGAAATTAACTTATGATGATAAAGTTCAGATCTATGAACTTAGAAAACAAGGATATAGCTTAGAGAAGCTTTCAAATAAATTTGGGATAAACAATTCTAATATTAGGTACATGATTAAATTGATTGATCGTTATGGAATAGAGTTCGTCAAAAAAGGAAAAAATCGTTACTATTCTCCTGAATTAAAACAAGAAATGATTGATAAAGTTCTACATGAAAACTGGTCTCAAGATAGAGTTTCTCTCGAATATGCTCTCCCAAATCGTGGTATGCTTCCAAATTGGATGGCACAATACAAGAAAAACGGGTATACTATTGTTGAGAAAACAAAAGGGAGACCATCTAAAATGGGACGTAAACCAAAGAAGAAACCCGAAGAGATGACAGAGTTAGAACGACTTCAAGCAGAAAACGAGTATCTGAGAGCGGAGAATGC
>NZ_NCVH01000015.1:0-398 GCF_002096855.1 Streptococcus mitis
ATCATCAATGGTGGTGAACGTATCATCGTATCTCAGTTGGTCCGCTCACCAGGTGTTTACTTTAACGATAAAGTTGATAAAAACGGTAAAGTGGGCTACGGTTCAACTGTTATCCCTAACCGTGGAGCTTGGTTGGAACTTGAAAGTGACTCAAAAGATATCGCCTACACTCGTATCGACCGTACTCGTAAAATTCCATTTACGACCTTGGTCCGTGCACTTGGTTTCTCAGGCGATGACGAAATCTTTGATATCTTTGGTGACAGCGAGTTGGTTCGCAACACTGTTGAAAAAGATATCCATAAGAACCCAATGGACTCTCGTACCGACGAAGCTTTGAAAGAAATTTACGAACGTCTTCGTCCAGGTGAGCCTAAGACTGCTGAAAGCTCACGTAG
>NZ_NCVH01000016.1:0-359 GCF_002096855.1 Streptococcus mitis
ACAGCTGGTAAGAAGGGTGTTCGCACGATTGTTGAAACTGTCACTTACACAGACGGAGTAGAAACAGGTCGTGTTGAGAAATCCAACACAATCACCACTCCAGCAGTAGATGAGATCGTTGAAGTAGGAACTAAGAAAGTAGTAGCTCCAGTAGTTACAACGAAGGAAGAAACGAAAACAGAAGATGTTGCCTTCCAAACTAAGGAAGTCACAAATCCAGATCTTCCAGAAGGAAGTCGTCGAGTGAAGACCGCTGGGCAAAAAGGTGTTCGCACGATTGTTGAAACTGTCACTTACACAGACGGAGTAGAAACAGGTCGTGTTGAGAAATCCAACACAATCACTACTCCAGCAGTAGA
>NZ_NCVH01000018.1:0-272 GCF_002096855.1 Streptococcus mitis
AAGAGATTGCAATTCTTTGACAAGAACTCGGAAGGATTCTGGAACACCTGGTTTTGGAATTGGTTTTCCTTTTGTAATGGCTTCATAAGCTTTCAGACGTCCGTTGATATCGTCAGACTTGTAAGTCAAGATTTCTTGAAGGACATTTGACGCACCGTAGGCTTCAAGAGCCCAAACCTCCATCTCACCGAAACGTTGTCCACCAAACTGAGCTTTACCTCCGAGTGGTTGTTGTGTAACGGTTGAGTATGGTCCGACTGAACGAGCGTGCA
>NZ_NCVH01000019.1:0-227 GCF_002096855.1 Streptococcus mitis
ACAGACGGAGTAGAAACAGGTCGTGTTGAGAAATCCAACACAATCACTACTCCAGCAGTAGACGAAGTTATCGAAGTTGGAACTAAGAAAGTAGTAGTCCCAGTTGTAACGACTAAGGAAGAGACCAAGACAGAAGAAGTTGCTTTCCAAACTAAGGAAGTCACAAATCCAGATCTTCCAGAAGGAAGTCGTCAAGTGAAGACAGCTGGTAAGAAGGGTGTTCGCAC
>NZ_NCVH01000029.1:0-148325 GCF_002096855.1 Streptococcus mitis
CTTTTCATTATAGGTCATATGGGACTTTTTTTCTACACAAAAATAGGCTCCATAAGATCTATAGGGGATTTACCCACTACAAATATTATAGAGCCAAAAAAACTCAGACGCATTCGTCTGAGTTTTTTGTGCTTAAATACTTTTTCCTGGTAATAATGTGACTGGTAAGAAGTAACCAGTTGTCGCGACTTCCTTGCCTTCTATCTTCTGCAATAGGAGGTCAACAGTGAGGCAGGCTATCTCTTCCAAGGGTTGCTTGATAGTAGCTAGTTGAGGATAGTAATTTTCGATAAAATAAGTTCCATCGTAGCCAATAACCTTAAGTTGTTCTGGAACAGAAATACCAAGTTCCTGAGCGATCTTCATCACCAAGATGGCTGTCAAATCATCCGATGCGAAAATCGCATCTGGTTTTTGTTTGGTCAGGATATTTTTAATTTCCATTTCCTTACGAAGGGGCGAAAAGTCACTGGAAATATTGATAATAGGAGCCTTGGGTAAGATAGAAGCAAAGCCTGCATGACGAAGTCCAGTTGGTGAGTTGGAGTTATCATTACCTGTAATCATAATAACAGACTTAGCTCCAGTTTTGGCTAAGGTTTGAGCTGCAAGAACACCACCAGCATAGTTGTCAGAAGAAACGACAGGAATATCTGGTGATAGGTTCCGGTCAAATGAAATGATTGGAGCGGTTACTCGATTGTAGTCTTCGATACCTAAGTTATGACTTCCAGAAATAATACCGTCCACTTGATTGGCTTCCAACATTTCGATGTATTCACGTTCTTTTTCCGAATCGTGTTCACTATTACAAATGATGGTCTTGTAACCTTTTTTGAAGAGTTCGTGTTCCAATTTGTCAATCAATTCAGCATAGAACACATGGCTGATTTTAGGGAAAATCAAACCGATTAACTTGGCTGATTTTCCTTGAAGACTTCGAGCTAAGTTATTGGGTTTATAGCCCAGCTCACGCATAGCATCATTAACCTTTTGAATGGTTTTTTCTGACAGATAACCCTTTTTGTTGATGACACGTGAAACAGTAGTAGGGCTGACGCCAGCTAATTTTGCGACATCAGTTAGTTTTGCGACCATATTCTAATTCGTAGTATGTTCCAGTTGGGTTTCCAGATTTAATGAGGATTCCATTTTGATCTTCGTGAGGGAAGACACGACCAGAAAATACCTTTTCTCCTTTATTGATGAAAATTTCAAAGACAGAGTTGTCGATGAAGATATTGACAGTAGTTGCTTGATTAGTAACTGAGCAAGAGCGAGTAGTTCCAAATTCTTGAGCATATTGCTCACCTGCTTGACTGCGGTCAATAGTAACTTGTCCATTGACAAGGTCAAAATTGATAGATAGCCCCTTGCCGTCTTTATCAGCAAAAAGGACAATTTCGCTTTGGCTATCGGCTTCTAAGTTAAGCTCAAGTTCGTAGGTGTTTTTGGTTTCAGAACGATTTGAAAATTCCTCTTTTGAAGCACGGAGGTCCTTGATGGTTGCTACAGGATACTGATAGAGTTTGCCATCTTTAATGGTTAATTCTTTGACCAATGAGAAAGTTCCTTGGTGATCAAAGCGATCAGATGGATAAGACACATCTGGTAAACCAAGCCAACTTACTGCTAAGGCACGTCCATCAGGAGCGTTGAAGGCCTGAGTAGCATAGGCTTCGAAACCATAGTCTAGATTGTGTAGTTCAGACACATCTACCATTTTGGCATTTTCAGGGTCAAAGGAAGCCCCGATTTTATACATATTTGGAAAGATATTATCGTAGTCTAGAACTTTCTTATCCAATCCTTGTGGGCAGTAGAGAAGGATTGGTTGTTCCTCTACAAAGACCAGATTAGGACATTCCATCATGTAGGCAGTACGGTCGTTAGCAAAGTCAAGGTTGCCAACTACTTGCCAGTTTGTGTAGTCGTTGTCTACAGCCTTGTAGAGACGGATAAATCCTTTTTTCTCCAAGTCCTGTCCACCAACGATGGCGTAGTATTGTCCTTTAAAGTTAAAAATTTGTGGATCACGGAAGTGGTCAGTAGCATCAGCTGGTTGATCAATTAAGATTTTATCAATCTTTTCGATTTTTCCATCCTTATCCATTAAGGCACCGATTTGATAAGGGTGACGTACCCAGTTTTCGTCACGAACATTTCCTGTATAAAATAAGAACAGTTGATCGCCAAACTGCATAGCAGATCCTGAGTAAGCGCCGTGGCTATCAAGTGGAGTATCAGGTAAGATTTTAACACCAGTTTCAGTATAGTGAACCAAATCGTCACTTTCAAGCTGAACCCAAGATTTTAAACCATGAGCTGCACCAAAGGGGAAGTTTTGGTAAAAGACAACCCACTTGCCATCAAAGTAAGAAAAACCGTTCGGGTCGTTGAGAAGACCTTGCTTGGGTTCGATGTGATAGCTTGTATGCCATGGTGACTGCGACATGTTTTCTTTGATTTGTTTTATTTCTTCTTGTGTCCAATCTTCATAGCGTCTATAACGACGCTCGGTAGTCCATTCCATTTATATTCCCTCCATAAATTCTACTATCTTTATAGTAAACGTTTCCTTATAAAAAAGCAAGTCTTTTATCATAAAATTAAGAAAAAAATGTCAAACGATTGACGGTAAATAGAAGTTAAATTTTATGAAAATCAATGAAAATATGAAAGTTTTTGAAAACTTTTTAGCAAAAACCTTTTAATAATAGGTATTTATCGAAGAAATACTATTCAAAAATATCAAAAACAGTCAAAAAACAAAAAAACAAATAATTTTTCTGCAAAACGCTTGACATATTTTTAAAACGTGATAGAATAATACTCGTAGGGCGAATAAATCGCTTTCAAACATTTTACAAAATTTTTTATAAGGAGATTTTTGCAAATGACGAATACAGAAATTGCAAAAAAAGTCATCGAAGCCTTAGGTGGACGTGAGAACGTTAATAGTGTAGCTCACTGTGCGACTCGTCTTCGCGTTATGGTTAAAGATGAAGCGAAAATTAATAAAGATGCTATCGAGAACTTGGAAAAAGTTCAAGGTGCTTTCTTTAACTCAGGTCAATACCAAATCATCTTTGGTACTGGTACAGTAAACAAGATGTACGATGAAGTCGTAGCTCTTGGTTTGCCAACTTCTACAAAATCTGAAATGAAAGCAGAAGCTGCAAAACAAGGAAATTGGTTCCAACGTGCCATCCGTACTTTCGGTGACGTCTTCGTTCCAATCATTCCAGTTATCGTAGCAACTGGTCTCTTCATGGGTGTTCGTGGTCTCTTGAATGCTCTTGGGGTGGCACTTCCAGAAGATGTGACAACTTACACTCAAATCTTGACTGACACAGCCTTCATCATCTTGCCAGGTTTGGTTGTGTGGTCAACCTTCCGTGTATTCGGTGGAAATCCAGCCGTTGGTATCGTTCTTGGTATGATGCTTGTTTCTGGCTCACTTCCAAACGCTTGGGCCGTTGCTTCTGGTGGTGAAGTGACTGCTATGAACTTCTTCGGATTTATCCCAGTTGTTGGTTTGCAAGGTTCCGTTCTTCCAGCTTTCATTATCGGGGTTGTCGGAGCTAAATTTGAAAAAGCTGTCCGCAAGGTTGTTCCAGATGTGATTGACCTCTTGGTAACACCATTCGTGACACTTTTGGTTATGTCTATCCTTGGACTATTTGTCATCGGACCAGTCTTCCACGTTGTTGAAAACTACATCCTTCTTGGAACAAAAGCTATTCTTAACTTGCCATTTGGTCTTGGCGGTTTCTTGATTGGTGGAGTTCACCAAGTTATCGTCGTATCAGGTGTTCACCACATCTTCAACTTGCTTGAAGTTCAATTGCTTGCTGCTGACCATGCTAACCCATTCAACGCTATCATCACAGCTGCTATGACTGCTCAAGGTGCTGCAACTGTAGCAGTTGGTGTGAAAACTAAAAATCCAAAACTTAAAACACTTGCTTTCCCAGCTGCTCTTTCTGCCTTCCTAGGTATTACTGAGCCTGCTATCTTCGGGGTTAACTTACGTTACCGTAAACCATTCTTCCTTTCATTGATCGCTGGTGCAATCGGTGGTGGATTGGCATCTATCCTTGGTCTTGCTGGTACTGGTAGTGGTATCACCATCATCCCTGGTACAATGCTTTATGTTGGTAACGGACAACTTGCCCAATACCTTCTTATGGTAGCTGTATCATTTGCACTTGGTTTTGCTCTTACTTACATGTTTGGTTACGAAGATGAAGTAGAAGAGGTTGCAGGAGCAATTTCTGAAGCTGAAACTGACCGTTTAACAGAAGAAGCAGTAACTGGTACCCTTGCTTCACCTAGCGAAGGTGTCATCCAAACACCAATCGTTGGTGATGTTGTTGCTCTTTCAAATGTGAATGACCCAGTATTCTCAAGCGGAGCTATGGGACAAGGTATCGCTGTGAAACCTAGCCAAGGCGTGGTATATGCACCAGCTGATGCTGAAGTTTCAATTGCCTTTCCAACAGGACACGCTTTTGGTTTGAAAACAACTGATGGTGCTGAAGTTTTAATCCACGTTGGTATCGACACTGTAACAATGAACGGTGAAGGTTTTGAAGCAAAAGTTGCTCAAGGTGACAAGGTGAAAGCAGGAGATGTTCTTGGAACATTTGATTCAAACAAAATCGCTGCAGCTGGTCTTGATGATACAACAATGGTTATCGTTACGAATACAGCTGACTACGCTTCAGTAGCTCCAGTCGCAACAGGTTCAGTTGCGAAGGGGGATGCTGTGATCGAAGTGAAAATCTAATCAATCCTCTCTAATGTGAAAACGAACAAATGACATGTTTGTTCGTTTTTGCTTGAATGGTAAGATTTACAGAGGAAAATCTAAAAAATAGAGAAATTTAGACTTTCGAAATATGCTATAATAAAGAAAATAAAAACAAGAGGTTTATCATGACAAAATTATATGGAAGCTTGGAAGCGGGCGGTACAAAGTTTGTCTGTGCTGTCGGTGATGAAAACTTTAACGTTGTAGAAAAAACACAATTTCCAACAACAACTCCAATCGAAACAATCGATAAAACCATCGAGTTCTTCTCAAAATTCGACAACCTTGCTGGTCTTGCAGTTGGTTCATTTGGTCCGATTGATATTGATAAAAACTCAAAAACTTATGGCTTTATCACAACGACTCCAAAACCAAACTGGGCAAATGTGGACTTGCTGGGTGCCCTTCGTCGCGCACTAAACGTGCCAATGTACTTCACTACAGACGTAAACAGCTCTGCCTATGGTGAAGTGGTTGCCCGTAATAATGCTGGTGCTCGTATCGAAAACTTGGTTTACTACACAATCGGTACAGGTATCGGTGCAGGTGTCATCCAACGTGGTGAGTTTATCGGCGGTGTGGGTCACCCTGAGATGGGTCATTACTATGTGGCTAGACACCCAATGGATATTGAAAAAGAGTTTAAGGGTGTTTGTCCTTTCCATAAGGGATGTTTGGAAGGCTATGCAGCTGGTCCAAGTTTGGAAGCTCGTACAGGTGTTCGTGGGGAAAATATTGAACTCAACAACCCTGTTTGGGATGTTCAAGCCTACTATATCGCTCAAGCTGCGGTTAATGCGACAGTGACTTTCCGCCCAGACGTGATTGTCTTTGGTGGAGGGGTCATGGCTCAACAACACATGCTGGACCGTGTCCGTGAGAAATTTACATCTCTTCTCAATGGTTACCTACCAGTACCAGATGTGCGTGATTACATTGTAACGCCAGCAGTAGCAGGAAATGGTTCTGCTACTCTTGGGAACTTTGTTCTTGCAAAAGAAGTTTCAAAATAAATCACAAAATCCGCTTGGGAAACCAAACGGATTTTTTATATGTTAAAGCATTTGCCAGAAAAAGTCGATAATATAGGTCAGACCGTAGGTATAAACCACGAGGGTAAAGGGTTTTGTTAGAACGATGATAGTCATATAGCGCTTGAAACTCATCTTGGTCAGGGCAGCCAGCATACAGAGAAAGTCAGCTGGACTAATGGGCCAAATCATCATAAAGATAAAGAAACGGTCAAAGCGATTGCCTTTATCTAACCAGCCGATGTATTTATCGTAGGTGCGCTTACTGACGACAGACTGGACAAAGGCAGCTCCGTAGAGACGCACCAGATAAAAGATAATGGCACAGCCAATCACGATGCCGATATAGTTGTAGATAGTCCCGATGATGTGCCCGTAGATAAAGACCCCAGCCACCGAGGTCAAGGCCCCAGGAATGATAGGGACGACCGTTTGTAAAATCTGTAAAAAGATAAAGAGAGGTGGACCCCAGATACCTGCCTGCTGGATAAAAGCAGAGAGGGTTTCCTTAGACTGTAAAATCCCAGCCTGATAAGCCCAAATACAGAAAATCAAGGTGCCGACTCCCCCGACGATAGATGAGATATTGATAACCTGCTGCAGAAGGGGAGAAACAGCTTTCATTTGTTTATCCTGTGACATGTAAACTCCTCATAGATAGTATAACTCTACTATACCATATTTTGGAGTAGAAAGGGGGAATGAGTCTTTTTGCTATGGGAAGAGTGATGGATTTTGAGGCTAAACATGCTATAATAAAGGGAGCAGACATGTAGCAAAGGAGAGAGTATGATACAGGTAAAACCAGAATTGGAGATAGAAAAACAACTGATCAGCCAACTGGTAACTGGGGAAAGTCAATGGACATACAGAGAAGATCTCAAAACAGAAGAGCAATTATGGGAAAATTTTTTTGAAAAGCTAGCCCAGAACAATGTGGCTCTATTGGCAGATCATCCCCTGACAGAACAGGAAAAACGCCAGATAAAGAATCAACTGAACTTTATTAGCTACTATGATGCGGCCAAGTGGTTGGTCGGCGAAAATGGCATTGCCAAGGTTGAGGTTCAGAGAGAAGATGCTAGTTTGGGGACTATCCGTTTATCTGTCATTTGGCGAGATAATATCGCAGCTGGTAAGTCTAGTTATGAGGTTGTCAACCAAGTCGAGAGAGATAAGATAAATCCTCAGGATCAAGACCGTAGGCTAGATGTGACCCTCTTGATCAATGGCCTTCCCATGATTCAGATTGAGCTTAAAAGTCCCCGAGTTGCTTTTTTAGATGCCTTTCATCAAATTAAAAAATATGACCGTGAAGGCAAGTTCCGTGGCATCTACTCTAGCTTACAGATGTTTGTTGTGACCAATAAAGTAGACACACGCTATATCGCTGCGGCTAGGGAAAATAAACTCAACAAGCAATTTCTAACCAAGTGGGTGGATAAGGACAACCAACCCATAACAAGCTTGACGAGTTTTGCTCACGAGGTTCTTTCTATCCCTCGTGCCCACCAGATGGTTATGCAGTATTCTGTCCTTGATGATAGTAAGAAGGCTCTCATCCTCTTGCGCCCCTATCAGATCCATGCAATCGAAGCAGTGCAAGAAGCCTCTCGCCAGCAAGCATCAGGCTATGTTTGGCATACGACAGGTTCAGGTAAGACCCTGACTTCTTATAAGGTAGCTCGGAATCTCCTCCAGATTCCTTCCATCCAAAAGACGATTTTTGTCGTTGACCGCAGAGACTTGGACCAACAGACTACCTCGTCCTTTCTCTCCTATGCGACCAATGATGTCATTGATATTGATGAGACGGATAATACCCATGATTTGGTCAAGCGACTAGGAAGTAATGATAAGCGTGTGGTGGTAACGACCATCCAGAAAATCATCACCATGATGCGTAAGTTTGATCAAGGTCTTTACCAAAGAGATGCGGACAAAATCAAGGGTATCCGAGTGGCCTTTGTCGTGGATGAATGCCACCGTGCCGTAACACCTCAAACACAAAAAGACATTAAGGCCTTTTTCCCACAGTCTCTCTGGTATGGTTTTACAGGCACACCTATTTTTAAGGAAAATAAACGCCAGCAAGTGGGCGATCTAGCCCAAACCACCCAGCAACAGTACGGAGACCGTCTCCATGAGTATACAGTCAAGGAAGCTATCCATGATGGAGCAGTTTTAGGCTTTAAGGTGGATTATCGCAATACCCTCATCACGGATAAATCCGAAAATGACATACCAGATACCGTGTATGAGAATGAGGAGCATATGCTGGAAGTCTTGGATGCCATTATCAATAAATCCCGTCAACAGTTAGGCTTCCAAAAGGGAGTAGGTAAGACCTACAATGCCATCCTGACCGTCAAATCCATCCCTCAAGCCCAAGCCTACTATGACCTGCTCAAACGGGTCAAGGCTGGGGAGACGAGGGTTAAGGTATCGGAAAGAGTCAAGCAGGTTCTTCCAGACTTTCCAAAGGCGACCATCACCTACTCGGTCACTGAAAATGAAGAAGAGTCAAGAGCTAATCAAGACCACATGAAGCAGGTTTTAGAAGACTATAACCAAGAGTTTGATACCCACTTTACCATGTCGGATCTTCGTGGCTTTAATACGGATGTCAATAACCGCCTAGCTCGAAAGCAGGACAAATACCTCTATCGCAATGAGCAGTTGGACTTAGTCATCGTTGTCAATCGTCTCTTAACGGGATTTGATGCCCCTTGTCTGTCAACTATTTTTATCGACCGCAAACCCATGCAACCGCAGGACTTGATTCAGGCTTTTAGCCGAACCAACCGTATTTTTGATAGCAGTAAGACCTATGGTCATATCATCACCTTCCAAAAGCCCCTAGCCTTTAAGGGAGCAGTAGATAGTGCCCTCAAACTCTACTCAAATGGTGGTGAAAACGAGGTTCTAGCTCCAAGCTGGGAAGAGGAAAAGAGGAACTTTTTACGGAGTTGCAGTGATTTCAAAAATCTTGCTACTGATGACTATGTGAATGGTCTAGATTTTGAGCAAGTCTCTACGCCTGAGTTGAGGAAACTAGCTAAAACCTATCAAGCTCTTGATAAGTACCTAGCCTCTATCCGAGTGTATAAAGAGTATGATGAGGAAGAAGTTTACAGTCAGACGGGACTTGATGGAGAGAAGTTGGAAAGGTATCTGGGTCTTTATCGAAATGTCCTTGCAGAATTAAAAAGTCGAGTAGAGGATGATGACGATGGAGAGCCACTTGATATCCACTATGAACTGGAGTCTATCCAAGTGGACGAAATCAACTATGCCTATATCCTAACCTTGATCCAAAGCCTGATTGAACAAGGTCAAAGTCAAGAAAAGCACCTAAGCTCTCAAGATAAGGAAGCCGTGGATAACTATATTCAGAGTCTTGAGAAGACCAATCCAAATCTTGCCCAGATCATCACTGAACTGTGGAGAGAGGTACAAGAGCATCCAGAAAACTATCGTGGTCAGTCTATCGCAAATATCTTGGATCAGATGATAGAGGTTGTCATCCAGCAACATATCCAAGTCTTTAGCAAACGTTGGTATGTCGGAGAGGATGAACTCCGTTACTATGTCGAACACTACCGTAAGGGAGCTAAAAAACAACTAGGAGAAAGCCAGTTGACCAAGAGCCAGCGCTATCAGGACTATAAGCTAGAGGTGGCAGATGCCCTCAATCCTCTCCTCTATAAAAAACAAATCAAGGAAGCCTATACCCAGCTAGTAGAGGAAGTCATTGAGCCGTTGAGGGTTGGGAGATAGTCCTTCTAGACTTAGAATAGTTCCGCTTCCTAAAGTTTACATGTATTCTAAGTATCGAATGATTGTAATTCCATAAATTTATAAGCAATCTACGTTTCGAATAGCTTATCTGAGAAAGTTTTGAGGTTTTCTAGCTTTCGAATAGTCGTCTTTCCTAAAGTTTAGATGTATTCTAAAGCTAGAAGAGTTAAAATCTATAAATAGTAAGTGTCTCTATCTGATGGACGGTATGTATGTCCAGTCAGATAGGGATTTTTTAATTTGGAAAAGTCTGATTTGTCCTGAAAAGTACATTTTAGATGGAAATAATGACAGTTGAGCGGATGGGGATTAAAATGGTTTGAGAAACTGTTAGAATGAATGTATCAACTCAAAGGAGAAAAATTGATGAAGAAAGTTAAAGATGATGAGGATAGTATTCTATCGACACTTCCTTTATGGGGGCTTCTATTTTTGGTCTGTGTATTGTTTCAAGTCTTTGTATTTAAGGATAGACCTTTGATTCAACATGATAGACAAGGAAGCATTGTAAAAACAGATCAAGAACAGGTCTATCTTCCAGAACTAATCCAGTCTTGGTTTGATAAAGAAGACAATAAATGATTCGTTAAATAGAAAGGATATTATCATGACAAAAACATACGCTATTCGCCCACTTAGTTACAGCAACTTTACCAACCGTGAGTTTGAGAGCCTGATGATGGATACTCATCAAAGTTTGGCGACTTTTTCTAAGGCAAACAAGGATGAGGCTATGTATGCCAAACATCTGGAACCCTTCAAGACCAAGCTAGATGATTTTCAAGCTCAACTTGCGTCGGTGGAAACGAAAGAGTCTAGTAATCTGACAGAAGTCGATCGCAATCGTGATAGTGCCTTGGTTGGTCTCTTTACCCTTCATAGAGGATTTGCTAAGATTAAGGATGCCAAGCTCAAAGAAGCTCATGAAACTCTGAAACCAGTCTTTGCCAAGTACAAGGACATCACCAAGCACAGCAATGATGTGGAAACGGCAGAAATCAAGAGCTTGCTCAAAACGCTTGGTGAAACACCTTATCATGAGGCAGTGACCAGTCTAGGACTGACCCCTATGCTGACGGCTGTGGTCAACGCTCAAGAGGAATATGACCAAGTGGAGAGTAAGGCGCGTGCTTCTAAGTCTGCCAAGGAAGTTGGCAAGACCAGACAACTCCGTACCGAACTTTCAACAAGCTACGACCTCTTTATGCGCTATACCGCAGCCAGTGCAGAAGCCTACCCTGAAAAGGAACACCTGACCCAACTCCTCAAGGAACTCAATAGCATCCGAGATAGCAAGCGCCGTCTCATCACTAGTAGCAAGAAAGATAAAAAGACCAAACCAGCAGAACCAGCCCAAGTAGCAGGATAAAGACAACCCCTTAGAAGCAGATTTCTAAGGGGATTTTTGTGGTTTCGTGGATAATTTATATATTAACAAAATTGTAGAGAAATAAATAATAGTTAATAAATAAGTTGTTTAAATTCTGGATAGAATCAATAGTTTATTTAATACCTAAATGTTGAAAGTTAATAAGAAAAAGATTAGTTTTTATAGTCTTTTTAAAAATATTGCACTATATATTGTGTTTTATTCTATTTTTCAAAAAAATCAACACTATATATAGAAAACAATATTG
The DNA here is from genome assembly GCF_002096855.1 of Streptococcus mitis. GTDB lineage: Bacteria > Bacillota > Bacilli > Lactobacillales > Streptococcaceae > Streptococcus > Streptococcus mitis_Y. Next base: position 11,286 of record NZ_NCVH01000029.1, read on the forward strand.
CTTTTTTGTTTTTGTTTGGTATAATATGAATTGTAGAAAAAAGACGTCAGTGGGCGCTGACGACTAGTTAGAGATGGTGAATTTCAAAATGCGATATGAGCACTATTTCAAAAATTCTCTTTTATTCTAACACTAAATAAAAGAAATGTAAATCTCATTTTGATAATTTTCTTTTTTCTACAAAATATAGAAAAAAGAGGTACATATTATAAGAATATCAAACTTATTAAATAGAGAATCAATCCAAGTAGGATTAGATTTTGTTGATGTAGATACATCAAAGGATGTTAAATTATTTGTGGACCCATTGCTTTTACCAGATAAGTTTAGGGATATTGCTAATGATTTTGTAAAAACAGTTTATAAAGTTTACGATAATGGTAATAAATCAGATGCATTACAACTATTTTCACACTCTAAAGAATGTAATGCTATCCACTTTGGATATTCTGAGAGTAACTCCAAAGGGACAGGTGTTTCAATGAAGATGCTTGATCAATTTTTTGGGTATGTCTATAAATCGGTAGATAAAATCAAAGAAAAATTACTGACACCTATAGCGATGCCGATTTTTGTAAAGAGTTTTTCAGAAGATAGGATGTCTGATTTGTTAGTAAGTTTATTAAAAAAAGAATTGATTTTATATTCTTTAGAACTAGCTCGATTACACGGTTTAAAAATCAGTAATGAAGTACAACGTTTTGATTATTGGGATGCCGAGAGTCATGAGTGGGCTACCTTTGAAAGCCAGTATGTTCTTGCTCCTAATGAAAATGGTGTAGAGGAACTTCTTATCTTAGTTCCGAAATCTGTTGTAAGTAAAAGATTTTTAGTAAATCCTTTTAGATATATTTCAGTAATTTTTCAACATTTGCAGTTGATGGAAAAGTACCAAAGGACTAATGGTACACCAAAATCTAAAAAAGAATTACGGGAATCAGAGATAGTAGCAAAATATCAAAAGGATAAAGATAAAAGCTATATTTTAGATATGACATTGACATCGCCTGAATACTATGATGTATACTATGATAATGCAATTAGGTTTAGTGATAATAAATCTATGACAGACGAAGAGTTAATAGAGTGTCTTACAAAGGATAGATAAAGTTAGGTTTGGAATAGTGCTATTAGGGAAGAAGTAATTTCTTCTCTTTTTTCTTTGTTATCAGCATTTGTTATTATGATTCATGATATAATATAAAAAATGAGAAATAAGGTAAGGAGAAGAGTTTGAAAGCTTTACTACCTAAAATAAAATTCAAAAATTTTGATGAGAAATGGAATAGAAAAAAATTACATAGTATTGCGCCCCTGCGTGGAGGCTTTGCTTTCAAAAGTGAAAAATTTCAAAATACTGGCATTCCAGTTGTTAGAATATCAAATATCAAATTTGACGGAACTGTTGGAGGGGAGTTTGAATATTACTCTAAGATAATTCCAGATGAAAAATTTGTTCTTAGAGGACGTTCAATTCTATTGGCTATGTCAGGAGCAACTACTGGAAAAATAGCTATGTTAGATTCTGAGGAAGAATACTATCAAAATCAACGAGTAGGTTATTTCCAAAATACTGGGGAAGTAGACTATGAATTTCTTTCTTCTGTTTTGCAGACGAAAGCATTTACTAACCAACTAAACGCTGTATTAGTAGCAGGTGCACAACCAAATATATCGTCCAAAGAAATTGATTCCTTTGGATTTTATCTTCCAGACTCAACAGAAGAACAATCCGCCATTGGTTCTCTTTTCCGCACCCTTGACGACCTTCTGTCTAACTATAAGGAAAATCTTGCCAACTACCAATCTCTCAAGGCGACCATGCTCTCCAAGATGTTTCCTAAAGCTGGACAGACAGTCCCTGAGATTCGTTTAGATGGATTTGAGGGTGAGTGGGAAAATAAACGTGCAGATGAAATTTTTAAGTCAGTGTCTGAGAAAAATAGAGCTTTGTTGCCTGTGTTATCAGCTTCTCAAATTGATGGTATGGTTTTGAGAGATGAAATAGGCATTGATATTAAGTATGATGAAGCCACTCTCAATAATTATAAGCTTGTCAAACCAGGTCAGTTTGTAATTCATTTACGTTCTTTTCAGGGAGGTTTTGCTTTATCTAAATTAGAAGGAATAACCTCGCCTGCATATACAATTATTGATTTTATTGATAAAGTAAATAACTTACCTGATTTTTGGAATTCAATTTTAACTTCAAGGGACTTTATAAAACGATTAGAGACAGTCACTTATGGAATTAGAGATGGGAAAAGCATTAGTTTTAAAGATTTTTCTAGCTTGAAATTTGTATTTCCAGAGTTTAAAGAACAACAAGCCATCGGCTCCTATTTCTCAAACCTAGATAACCTGATCAATTCTCATCAAGAAAAAATTTCTCAGCTTGAGACTTTGAAAAAGAAACTCTTGCAGGATATGTTTATTTAGGTAAATCAAAATGGAAAAGAATTATATTAAACTAGAGAAAATCGATACATCAACAGCAGCAAAAAATTTTGCTGATTTATTAAAAGAAAATAAAACGTATTTTCTTAATGGGAATTGGGGATCTGGTAAATCTACTTTTCTTAAAGATATCAATGATACGAAACAAGTTAAACTAGTTACTATTGATTTTTGGAGATTAAATGACAGTCGTTCAACTTTAGAGACAGTTTTTGCGAATTTACATCCATTTGTTTATTGGGGTTTAAGATTAATTGTAATTCTATGCATTGCATTATCAATCCTAATGACTAATGTAGTTGATTTGGGGCTAAGCGCTTATGTACCTAATTGGGTTGTTTTATTCGCAGGAGTGATTGCTTTAATAGTAGCAATTCATCAATTTTTGAAAATAAAATCAGATGGAATTTATAGCTGGTTATTGACTCGAAAATATTTTTCATTCAAAAGAAAAGTTCTAGTTGTTGATGACTTTGATAGAATGACTAATATTCAACAAGAAGCTAGTTACAAACTTTTTAGTTTGTTAAATGGGAAACTTCCAATTATATTTGTTGGAGATATAGAACTTCTACATAGAAATGATAATAATTATCTTTCAAAAATAATAGACAGAAGATTTGATATTCCTTATGTTTTACATCCTATGAAAATATGGGGAGATTATTTTGAACAATTAGAAGAGAGATTTAAAATAAAGCTTTCTGATGGATTCAAGAGAGTCTTCATAATGGACGATAAAAATTTAAGAGACAGAGAACGTTTCAATGATTATGTTAATTTGGAATTAATCGGTCGTGATAAAAAGGAATATGTCCAAATTGAGCAACAACTGGTTGTTCTTTATCTCTATCTTTACTATCAAGAAGCATATAAGTCTCTAAAGAATGGTAGGAAAGGTATTGAAATAGATTCAAATAAGTTGTGGCTAATCAAAGAATTGCAAAACATTTTATTTGAAAAAAATGATTTGTATCCTGTTTGTTATCGCTCTAACTGTGAAGCGTATTTCATTAATGAAATACCATCTAATAGAAAAATTGATGAATTAATTTTGATTATTAATAATAAGAAACAACTATCTCCGGAAATCTTAAATAATCAGCAAGATTTCTTTGATTATATAAAAAATTTTGAGAATTTAACTGAGAATGAGCAAGAATTATTATTCCAACAAACATTAGAATTATCTAAACTTGGAAAGAATAATATGCTGATGGATATCATTATTCAAAAGAAAGTAAAAAAAGAGGTTCCCGACTACAATCCGTCTTTAATTAGTACAAAAGTGATTGATGATGTGGCAGACTTTTTAAGATATAAATTAAGTGAAGAGGATTTATCTGAAATTTTTTATTTTATTATTAAGCATAAAATTTTTCAATATTTTCACTTTAGAGATTCACAGATAGGAGAAGAATTATATTCTAAAATTGAGTATTTTAATAGAAAAGCACAAATATTATTGATTTATATCTATAGTCATAATATAGAAGAGCGTTTTTCTGAATGGAGCAATGAACTATTGCAGAAAATAGAAAACCTTGACACGGAAAATTTTCTCGCTTTTTTGCTACAAATTGGATGCATTGTTAATAGTCAAGATTCTAGTAATGAATTTCATACAGCAAATAGAACGTACACTACAAATTTTAATAATTTAGTTGGTGACTTCGATAAAGCAAGATCAGTTGAGATTTTTAAAAGTTTTTATAATAGGTTGATGAAACTTAATAACGAGGGATATGTAATAAAAGACCCAGAGTAAAATCTTAAAAGGAAGCTACTATAGTATTTGTTAGTCAGAAGCTTCAAGATATTAAGAAGTTTTTGGTGATCATTTGTCTGGTCGACTTGACTCATTTTATGACTGGAACAGATTTTAGGAGCACTTTTAGAATTTCTTCCACAATCTAGAATTTAAGATTATTTAATCTGTGTAAAAGTATTGGTTATCAACTTACAGTATCTTCTATTCAGTTGATCTTGATTTGAACGATTGAAAATGAAGTGATTTGTTATAAATGATTGCTTGTTTAAAAAAATAATTGTAAAACTTTAGAAAGAAACATTATGGAAACAACACAAACTTCCCAGTCGCTCTACCAAGCCCTGTGGAACTCAGCGGATGTTCTCCGCTCTAAGATGGATGCCAACGACTATAAGTCCTATCTCTTGGGTATGGTCTTTTATAAGTACCTGTCAGATAAGATGCTCTTTTTCGTGGCGGAGACTATGGAGGAGGGGAGTGAGAGTCTAGAGGCTGCCCTTGAGATTTATCGTAACTACTATGAGGATGCAGACACCCACGAGGATCTTCTTGCAGTCATGAAGGACGAACTCAACTATAGTATCAAGCCTGAGTTGACCTTTACGGCTCTTGTAGCACGTGTTAATGAGGGGACTTTCCAGTTGGAAGACTTGGCTCAGGGTTTTCGTGATATCGAGCAGAGTGACGAACTTTATGAAAACCTCTTTGAAGATATTGACCTCTATTCCAAAAAGCTAGGGGCGACTCCGCAAAAGCAAAACCAAACGGTGGCGGCGGTCATGAAAGAGTTGGCTGTGCTAGATGTGGCTGGTCATGCTGGTGATATGCTGGGAGATGCTTATGAGTATCTGATTGGTCAGTTTGCGACTGACTCGGGTAAGAAGGCTGGTGAGTTCTATACACCTCAGCCTGTTGCCAAACTCATGACTCAGATTGCCTTTTTGGGTCGTGAGGATCAGCTAGGCTTTACCATCTATGATGCGACTATGGGGTCTGGCTCTCTCTTGCTCAATGCCAAGAAATACTCTCATAAACCGCAGACGGTGGTCTACTTTGGTCAGGAGCTCAATACCTCAACCTATAATTTGGCTCGGATGAACATGATTCTACACGGTGTTCCTGTTGAAAATCAATTTCTCCACAATGCCGATACACTAGATGAAGACTGGCCGACTCAAGAACCGACTAACTTTGATGGTGTTCTCATGAACCCGCCCTACTCTGCCAAGTGGTCAGCAAGCTCTGGCTTTATGGCGGATCCTCGTTTCTCTCCATTTGGGAAACTGGCACCCCAGTCCAAGGCTGACTTTGCCTTTCTTTTGCATGGTTACTACCATCTCAAGCAGGATAATGGGGTTATGGCTATCGTCCTTCCTCACGGGGTTCTTTTCCGTGGCAATGCGGAAGGAACCATTCGTAAGGCCTTGTTAGAAGAAGGAGCCATTGACACGGTTATCGGTCTACCTGCTAATATCTTCTTTAATACCAGCATTCCGACCACGGTCATCATTCTCAAAAAGAACCGTACCAATCGTGATGTCTACTTTATCGATGCTTCTAAGGAGTTTGATAAGGGGAAAAACCAGAATATCATGACGGATGCGCATATCGAGAAGATTCTGGAAGCCTACAAGTCACGTGAGGAGATTGACAAGTTTGCCCATCTGGCAAGTTATGAAGAAATCGTTGAAAATGACTACAACCTCAATATCCCTCGCTATGTAGATACCTTTGAGGAAGAAGAAGTCGAGCCTCTGACAGATATTGTTGGAAAGATTAACACAACCAATCAAGCAATCCAAAACCAAACCGCTTCCCTACTCGAAATGCTCGGTCAACTACACGGAACCACACCAGAAGCCGATGCTGAGCTTAAAGAGTTTTTGAAAGAGTTTAAAGGGTGATGAGAGTAATTGATTCGCTCATATTCCGCTCATAATTCGCTCGTTTTTAAGATACAACTTTGTTTCCATATTTCCGGGGAACTAGTAGAAAGTAAGGAGAAATATGGAAAATAATAACCAACTTGCCCTTTGCCAGCAACTCTGGGCGAGAAACAAATACCTCGTTTTGAGTCATTCTAGCAATATTTACAATGAGATTCGTCAGTATCTCAAGAATGAAGAGGTGGAGGTGAGTCAGGTTCAGGAGATGATTGATCGTGCCTGCCAGATTCCAGAACACAGGGGTCAGATTTGCAATGCCTTTCAGCATATTTGGGGCTATTTCAAAAAGAAAGCGACAGATGCTGAACGCAAGGATTATATGTTTTTACTGGAGCGTTATCACTCTGGCCATGCCACCAAAGAAGACTTAATTGCTAAGACGAGGGAGTTGCTAGATTGTTATCCAAATACCTACTTGCAACATTCAAAGTTACTGAAAGGAGATTCCCATGAGACTTTGGCATGAGGCTTTGATTTCACAACTTCCCCGTCCTCAACTCTTGGGACAGCATTGAGAGTGCTGTGCCCTCCGTGGCAATGGCTGGGGCAGAAAGCATGCGACGGTTGACTATGTCTTTACTCACTCGCCCTATCGTCTCTATGCCTATCATGACTTGATCATGGAGGAGATGGCTGACCGTGGCTACAATGTCAGTCCAGAGTGGATGGGCAAGAACTACCGTGGTAAGATTTGTCCTTCTTATCAAGACTTAGTAGAGGAAAAGCTGAAAAGTCCTATCTATAGTGAGCATGATGCTACCTACTATGAGGAGTGTCTGGCAAATCTTCGAGAGAAGGGGATTGAGCTGGAATAATAGTAAGGATTGCCTTCAATTTATAACTCTTCCCGTAATTTTTTCGAATAATAAAGATGAGACCTTTAGAGTTTTTCTAAGGTCTTCTTTTTATGAGTGTTCAGATTTACTTTTAATAACTTTTGAGTTATAATTTAATTAGAAAGAGGTTGCTTGGTGCATACGATTTACTTCTATAAGGACAGAAATGGAAACGAGCCAGTTTTGGATTATATGAGAGAATTGGCTAGTCAGAAAAGTAAGGATAGTCGCATCAAACTCAATAAACTAAATGACTATATCGAGTTGCTTAGTCAGCATGGGACGAGAGCTGGGGAACCCTATATGAAACACTTGGAAGATGAGATATGGGAACTAAGACCTTTGAGAAATCGAATTTTATTTGTAGCGTGGCTTGATGGTAGTTTTGTTCTTTTACATCATTTTGTCAAAAAGACTCAGAAAACTCCTAGAAGAGAAATTGAAAAAGCCAAGCGTGAACTGAAGGACTTAAAAGAAAGAGGGGTAAGTGATGAAGAATAGTGCTATTGGGAGTAACTGGAAGGATGTCAGGTCAGAACTCTTTACCAAGGAGGAAATCCTTGAAAGTGATATGCGAGTGGCTATCATGAGTGAGTTGATTGAAGCCAGACATGAGCAAGGAATCAGCCAGAAAAAGCTAGAAGAACTCAGTGGAGTGAGTCAACCTGTCATAGCTAGGATGGAAACAGGAAAGACTAGCCCCCAGTTGGATACAGTCTTGAAAGTTTTAGCCAGTTTAGGAAAGACACTAGCAGTCGTTCCACTCGAACAGAGAAAGAGTTGATAGGAAGAACTTGGAAAACTTTAACAAATTTAATAGTTATAGTGCCTCAAGTGTATAATATAGAAAAATTATGCTTTATTTATATCAGGTGCGAACGAAGTGAGCTTTTAGCGGATATTTCCCGCTATAGTGGTATTCTAGATAATAATTTATTATTATCTAGAACGGAATTTTTGAGACATTCTGGCTCAAAAATTAGGGATGAAATTACTTGGTTGGCTAAAATCATCCACTGGATAATTTTACCTCCCGTCCGCACTTTTCAGGGAAATATCAGAATTACAAAAGAAAAATCAACCTATAGTCTTTTCTAATAACAAGTCATAGTCACTTATAAGAATTACTAATAACGCGTTTGAAGAGCATAACTGAAATAGAGCTATAAAACAAGCTACACAAAGGATTTGAGGCATTTGTTTCAAGTCTTTTTCTTTTATCTAAAATGGAGATATAGTTTCAAACTATATCAAAGCCTAATTTTTTACAATTATACAGATGATTTCTTTTCTGTTAAGATAGTTTCAACAACAAATTTTGGAGGACACATCATGTCAACTACAATCATCGGTTTCCCTCGTTTGGGCGAATTCCGCGAATTAAAATTTACAACTGAAAAATACTTTAGAAAAGAAATCTCAGAAGAAGAACTCTTGGCAGCAGCAAAAGACTTGCGTGCTAAACACTGGAATATTGTCAAAGAAAAAGGCATCACTCAAATCCCATCAAATGACTTTTCTCACTATGACAACTTCCTAGATGCAGCTTTCCTTTTCAACGTGGTACCTGCTTCAGTTCAAAACTTGGACTTGTCTGACCTTGAGCGCTACTTCGCTTTGGGTCGTGGTTACCAAGGAGAAAAAGGAGACGTTCGCGCCCTTCCAATGAAGAAATGGTTCAACACCAACTACCACTACATCGTTCCTAAATTTGAAAAAGACACTCAAGTAAAATTGGCTGGTCACAAAATCTTCGATGAGTTCCAAGAAGCCAAAGAACTTGGATTGAACACTCGCCCAGTTCTTGTAGGTCCATTCACTTTCCTTCAATTGTCAGATTTTGAAGAAGGCGTGAAAGCAGAAGATTTCGTAGACAGCTTAGTGGCTGCTTACCAAGAAGTTTTTGCTAAATTGGCAGAACTTGGTGCGACTCGTATCCAATTGGATGAAGCTGCTCTTGTAAAAGATTTGACAGCTGAAGAAAAAGCTCTCTTCTTGAACCTTTACAACAAACTTTTGGCTGACAAAAAAGGTCTTGAAGTATTGCTTCAAACTTACTTTGGAGACGTTCGTGACGTTTACGCTGACCTTGTAAACTTGCCAGTAGATGCTATCGGTCTTGACTTCGTTGAAGGTAAGAAAACTCTTGAACTCGTTAAAGGTGGTTTCCCAGCTGATAAGACTCTTTATGCAGGTATTGTCAATGGTAAAAACATCTGGCGTAACAACTACGAAAAGAGCTTGGCTATTCTTGAGCAAATCCCAGCTGAAAACATCGTATTGACAAGCTCATGCTCACTTCTTCATGTGCCATTTACAACTGCTAATGAAGAATTTGAACCAGCTATCTTGAACCACTTTGCTTTCGCAGTTGAAAAATTGGATGAAATCCGTGATTTGGATGCTATCCGCAATGGTAAAGGTGAAGAAGCTCTTGCAGCTAACAAAGAACTCTTTGCGACTGAACGTGTTGGTGTTAATGCAGAACTTCGTGCGCGCATCGCTGGTTTGACAGACGCTGACTACACTCGTTTGCCAGCTTTTGCAGAGCGTGAAGCTATCCAAGAAGAAGCTTTCAAACTTCCAGCTCTTCCAACAACAACTATCGGTTCATTCCCTCAAACAAAAGAAGTTCGTGCCAAACGTTTGGCTTACCGTAAAGGTGAATTGTCTCAAGAAGAGTACGACGCTTTCCTTGCTGAAACAATCGACGAATGGATCAAATGGCAAGAAGATATCGACTTTGATGTCCTTGTTCACGGTGAATTTGAGCGTAACGACATGGTTGAGTACTTCGGTCAAAACTTGTCAGGTTACCTCTTCTCTAAAAATGGTTGGGTACAATCTTACGGTATGCGTGGGGTGAAACCACCAATCATCTGGGGTGATGTCACTCGTCTTAACCCAATCACTGTGAAATGGTCTAGCTATGCACAAAGCCGTACAAACAAACCTGTTAAAGGTATGTTGACTGGACCTGTTACCATCCTCAACTGGTCATTCCCACGTGAAGACATCTCTATCAAGGATTCAACTCTTCAAATCGCCCTTGCTATCAAGGATGAAGTACTTGACCTTGAAGCTGCTGGTGTGAAAATCATCCAAATCGACGAGGCTGCTCTTCGTGAAAAATTGCCACTTCGTCGTAGCGACTGGTACGAAGACTACCTTGACTGGGCAATTCCTGCCTTCCGCTTGGTACACTCAACAGTAGCGCCAGATACACAAATCCACACTCACATGTGTTACTCAGAATTTACAGATATCATCCCAGCTATCGACAACTTGGATGCGGACGTTATCTCATTTGAGGCTAGCCGTTCAAATCTTGAAATCTTGGACGAACTCAAAGCGAAAAACTTCCAAACAGAAGTGGGACCTGGGGTTTACGATATCCACTCACCTCGTGTGCCGAACGAAGGCGAAATCGACAACACAATCGAAGCCATCCTTGCTAAAGTGCCAAGCAAGAAAGTTTGGATTAACCCTGACTGTGGTTTGAAAACACGTGGTATTCCAGAAACAAAAGAAAGCTTGATCCGCCTTGTTGAAGCAGCTAAAGCTGCGCGTGAGAAATTGTAAGATAAGGATTTCTCTGGAAGCACTGTTTGGTCAATCTGCCTGTTTCACTTGGATTCTAAGAGTCCAGCTAACGAAAAAATCAACTAGAAAAGGATAATGACTATGTCACGCCAAACACCGTCACTCTCATTTGAAGTGTTCCCTCCCAACCCAGCCGTGGGTAATGATAAAATTATTTCTGCTCTTCAAGATATGCAGGAGTTGGCTCCTCACTTTATCAGTGTAACTGCCAGCAATAATAAATTTAATATCAAGGAAACGACGGTTCGTTTGGCTGACTTTATCCAAAATGACTTGGCGATTCCGACTATTGCTCACTTGCCAGCCATTTATTTGACCAAAGACATGGTTGCTGAAACCATTGCAGACTTGGACAAGGTTGGCGTGCAGAAAATCTTGGCTCTTCGTGGGGATATTATTCCTGATGTGGAGCCACAGAAGGATTTCCGTTACGCAACTGACTTGATTGAGTTCATTAAGGAACAAGCTCCTCACTTTGATATTGTTGGTGCTTGTTATCCAGAAGGTCACCCGGATTCACCAAATCAGATTTCAGATATTCAAAATCTTAAGAAGAAAGTGGATGCAGGCTGTTCGAGCCTTGTAACTCAGCTTTTCTTTGATAATGAGCGCTTCTATGATTTTCAGGACAAGTGCATCTTGGCTGGAATTGATGTTCCTATTCATGCAGGGATTATGCCGATTCTGAATCGAAATCAGGCTCTCCGCCTCTTGAAGACTTGTGAGAATATTCATCTTCCACGTAAATTTAAAGCCATCTTAGACAAGTATGAGCATGACCCTGAGTCGCTCAGAGCAGCAGGACTTGCCTATGCAGTGGACCAAATCGTGGACTTGGTAACTCAGGATGTCGCAGGTGTGCATCTTTACACCATGAACAATGCTGAAACAGCAAAATACATCCACCAAGCAACCCATGCCTTGTTTAATCATCAGTCTCTAGGATAATAAAAAGCAAACCATTCTTCTCAGGTGAGGGGAATGGTTCCTTTTTAATGGTAAAGACCGCACTTTTTAAGAAAAATATGATAAAATAGACTCTGTACGTACTTGATACAAAGATGAGGGTATAAACAGATTTTTAACTATTCAAATCTGCTATAAAAAGGAAAAATACTAAAGAATAATATTTTTAAACTTTTCAAAGTATCTAAATAGTTGAACACGGGCTAAATCCCTAGTGAAAAAGATAGATTTCCTAGTGTGCATCGCACACTGCGTCAATCGAATGCTATCTTGTATAATTGAACCCGGCCGAAAAGCCGTGTAAAAAAGATAAACTGTCTTGTCTTCATCGAAGACTTCGCCAGTTTCCTATTTTTACTTTGCTTTTGACGTCCTTGGTATCTTGAGAATTGAACACGCCTACAACTCTTTGGAAAAAGATAAATCTGCCTAGGAGCAGTCGCTCCGTCGTCCGATTTCCTATTTTCCTTTGAGTTGCTTAACGGCTTTGTATCTTGATCTTTGTAGGCAAGACGTATAATATTATCAATCCAAAGGGGATTAAAATGACAAAACAAGTGTTTCAAACGACTTTTGCGGGTCGTGAATTAATCGTAGAGACTGGTCAGGTTGCTAAGCAAGCAAATGGCTCTGTTGTGGTACGTTACGGTGAGTCAACTGTCTTGACTGCTGCCGTCATGTCTAAGAAAATGGCAACTGGAGATTTCTTCCCACTTCAAGTCAACTACGAAGAAAAAATGTATGCGGCTGGGAAGTTTCCTGGTGGCTTTATGAAACGTGAAGGACGTCCTTCAACAGATGCGACTTTGACAGCGCGTTTGATTGACCGTCCAATCCGTCCAATGTTTGCGGAAGGTTTCCGTAACGAAGTGCAAGTCATCAACACAGTTCTTTCTTACGATGAAAATGCATCTGCACCAATGGCTGCCATGTTTGGTTCATCATTGGCACTTTCTATCTCAGATATTCCATTTGACGGACCAATCGCTGGGGTACAAGTGGGCTATGTTGATGGAGAAATCGTCATCAACCCAACTCAAGAACAAGCAGAGCAATCGCTTCTTGAATTGACAGTAGCTGGTACTAAGCACGCTATCAACATGGTAGAGTCTGGTGCCAAAGAATTGTCAGAAGAAATCATGTTGGAAGCTCTTCTTAAAGGACATGAAGCTGTTAAAGAATTGATTGCCTTCCAAGAAGAAATCGTTGCGGCAGTCGGTAAAGAAAAAGCAGAAGTAGAATTGCTTCATGTAGATGCTGACTTGCAAGCTGAAATCATCGCAGCCTACAACAGCGACCTTCAAAAAGCGGTCCAAGTTGAAGAAAAATTGGCGCGTGAAGCCGCAACTCAAGCAGTGAAAGATCAAGTTACAGCAGTTTACGAAGAAAAATATGCAGAACACGAAGAATTTGACCGTATTATGCGTGATGTAGCTGAAATCTTGGAACAAATGGAACACGCAGAAGTGCGCCGTTTGATCACAGAAGACAAGGTTCGTCCTGATGGTCGTAAGGTCGATGAAATCCGTCCTTTGGATGCGGTTGTTGACTTCCTTCCTCGCGTTCACGGTTCAGGTCTCTTTACTCGTGGACAAACTCAGGCTCTTTCTATCTTGACTTTGGCGCCAATGGGTGAAACACAAATCATCGATGGTTTGGATCCAGAGTACAAGAAACGCTTTATGCACCACTATAACTTCCCTCAATACTCTGTAGGGGAAACTGGACGTTACGGTGCACCTGGCCGTCGTGAAATTGGTCACGGTGCTCTTGGGGAGCGTGCTCTTGCTCAAGTATTGCCAAGCTTAGAAGAATTCCCATATGCGATCCGTTTGGTAGCAGAAGTCTTGGAATCAAACGGTTCTTCATCTCAAGCATCCATCTGTGCGGGAACACTTGCCCTTATGGCTGGTGGTGTGCCAATCAAGGCACCAGTAGCTGGTATTGCTATGGGTCTCATCTCAGATGGAAACAACTACACAGTATTGACAGATATCCAAGGTTTGGAAGACCACTTTGGAGACATGGACTTTAAGGTTGCAGGTACTCGTGACGGGATTACAGCCCTTCAAATGGATATCAAGATCCAAGGGATCACTGCAGAAATCTTGACGGAAGCTCTTGCCCAAGCCAAGAAAGCTCGTTTTGAAATCCTTGACGTGATTGAAGCAACCATTCCAGAAGTTCGTCCAGAATTGGCTCCAACTGCACCGAAAATTGATACTATCAAGATTGATGTGGACAAGATCAAGATTGTCATCGGTAAGGGTGGAGAAACAATCGATAAGATCATCGCTGAAACAGGCGTTAAGATTGATATCGACGAAGAAGGTAACGTGTCTATCTACTCTAGCGACCAAGATGCCATCAACCGTGCTAAAGAAATCATTGCTGGTTTGGTTCGTGAAGCGAAAGTGGACGAAGTCTACCATGCCAAAGTGGTGCGTATCGAGAAATTTGGTGCCTTTGTTAACCTCTTTGATAAGACAGATGCCCTTGTTCATATCTCGGAGATGGCTTGGACGCGTACCAATAATGTCGAAGACTTAGTAGCAATCGGTGATGAAGTTGATGTTAAGATTATCAAGATTGATGAAAAAGGACGTGTGGATGCTTCTATGAAAGCCCTTCTTCCTCGTCCTCCAAAACCTGAACGTGATGAAAAAGGCGAAAAGTCTGAGAGACCTCACCGCCCACGTCATCACAAGGACCACAAACCTAAGAAAGAATTTACAGAAACACCAAAAGATTCAGAATAAGAAAAGGAGAAATGTATGGGATGGTGGCGCGAAACCATTGATATCGTAAAAGAAAATGATCCAGCGGCCCGCACCACTTTGGAGGTTTTGCTGACTTATCCAGGTGTCAAGGCCTTGGCGGCCCACCGTCTCTCGCATTTTCTCTGGAAGCATGGCTTTAAACTCCTGGCTCGTATGCACAGTCAGTTTTGGCGCTTTTGGACTCAGATTGAGATTCATCCAGGTGCCCAGATTGATTCAGGTGTCTTTATCGACCACGGTTCTGGTCTGGTGATTGGGGAAACAGCGATCGTTGAAAAAGGTGTTCTCCTTTATCACGGAGTGACTCTTGGTGGGACTGGTAAGGATGTTGGCAAACGCCATCCGACCGTTCGAAAGGGAGCACTCATATCAGCCCATGCCCAAGTTATCGGACCAGTAGAAATCGGTGAAAATGCCAAGGTCGGTGCTGCAGCAGTTGTTGTAGCAGACGTACCTAGTGATGTGACGGTTGTCGGTATTCCTGCTAAGATTGTCCGTGTACATGGTAAAAAGGATGAGCCGGTCATTCACGAAGTCGAAGAAAAACGAGAGTACTACGTCAATAAACTCGAGCAGGCTAAAGAAGCCAGTCACAGATCGTCTGGGTTGTAGAGGATACCTATATGATTCAAACAAGAAACAAGTTAAGCCAAGAGGAGCAATCTGAGGCGAAAAAACTAATTAACTGTTGCCAAAACTATGACGGTACCTATCGTGACCCCTATCTCTCTAACATGCTTAATTTTGATTCAAACATGCCCGCCTTTTTCCTTTATTATGAAAAAGGCGAACTTGTTGGTTTATTAACTGTCTATGCAGATGACCAAGATGTTGAAGTGACGATACTGGTTCATCCAGGTTATCGACGTCAGGGGATTGCGCGTGCTTTGTTTACTAGTTTTGAGAGAGAAACAGCTTCTTTTCCGATTCGTTCAGTTACTTTTCAGACAGAACGTATTTTTCTAGACCGTTATCCTGATTTTGTTAGCAACTGGGGATTGGTCGAGGATGAAGAGACAGAAACTTGGTTAGGTAAGGATAGAAGACCTTATCCGTTAGCAAATGTTTCTAATCTTGAAGTTTTGTTAGCAGAACGTTCCTATCAGGATCAAATTAGTCAGTTAAAATTTCAGGCTTTCTCAGAGGAACATGAGTCTAGAGAGATTGTGGATAGATATGTCGCTGAAGCTCTGAAGGATCCAGAAAGTTGCTTATATATTTTGTTAAAAGACGGTCAGGTTATTGGAACTTGCACGGTAGATTTATCGACTAATACGAATTACTTCTACGGTTTAGCAATATCTGAACCTGAACGTGGAAAAGGCTATGGAAGCTACTTAGCAAAATCCCTTATCAACCAACTAATTGAGCAAAATGACAAGGAATTTCAGATTGCCGTGGAAGATAGCAATGTAGGTGCCAAACGTTTGTATGAAAAAATTGGCTTTGTCAAACAGACTCAAGTGGTTTATCTGAATGAGAAAGGAGCAAGGGATTCCGAAGTGTAGAGACATTCGGACTGAAATTCAATTGAACTCTTAGTGATGAAACTAACTGTTCTCGAATTTTAGTTTTCCTGACTATGATTTATGATTAAAATCTATGACACTATGTCTCGTGATTTGCGAGAATTTGTCCCAATCGAGGACGGCAAGGTCAAGATGTATGTTTGTGGGCCAACCGTGTACAACTATATCCACGTGGGAAATGCTCGTTCGACGGTAGCTTTTGATACCATTCGTCGCTATTTTGAGTACCGTGGCTATGAGGTTGCTTATATTTCCAATTTTACAGATGTGGATGATAAGATTATCAACCGTGCCAAGGAAGAAGGCATTACGCCTCAGGAGGTTGCGGACAAGTACATCGCTGCCTTTCGTGAGGATGTGACAGCCTTGGGCGTCAAACCTGCGACCCGCAATCCGCGTGTGGTGGAGTTTATGGCTGACATCATCCGCTTTGTCTCTGACCTGATTGAAAAAGGCTTTGCCTACGAGAGTCAAGGAGATGTCTATTTCCGTGTGGAAAAATCTCACAACTATGCCAAATTGGCTAATAAAACCTTGGAAGATTTGGAGCTGGGTGCTTCAGGTCGTACCGATGAAGAAACAGCTCGTAAGGAAAATCCTGTAGACTTTGCCCTCTGGAAATCTGCCAAATCAGGCGAGATTTCTTGGGACAGTCCTTGGGGACCTGGTCGTCCGGGCTGGCACATCGAGTGTTCAGTCATGTCGACAGAGATTTTGGGCGACACCATTGATATTCACGGTGGTGGAGCTGACCTAGAGTTTCCTCACCATACCAATGAAATTGCCCAGTCAGAAGCCAAAACAGGTAAGACATTTGCCAACTACTGGATGCACAATGGCTTTGTCAATATCGACAATGTCAAGATGTCCAAATCCTTGGGCAACTTTATCACAGTGCACGATGCCCTCAAAAACCTTGATGGCCAAGTCCTTCGATTCTTCTTTGCGACTCAGCACTACCGTAAGCCTATCAACTTTACGGAAAAGGCAGTGCGAGACGCTGAGACCAATCTCAAGTATTTGAAGAACACTTATGAGCAACCATTTACAGGAAAAGTGGATGTCAAAGAGTTACAAGCCTTTAAAGATAAGTTTGTGGCGGCTATGGATGAAGATTTTAACGCTGCCAACGGTATCACAGTTGTTTTTGAAATGGCCAAATGGATCAATTCCGGCAACTATGACGAAAGTGTCAAGCAAGCTCTTGCGGATATGTTGGAAGTCTTTGGAATTGTCTTTGTTGAGGAAGTTTTGGACGCTGAGATCGAATCCTTGATTCAAAAACGCCAAGAAGCGCGTGCCAATCGTGACTTTGCGACAGCGGACCAGATCCGTGACCAATTGGCTGCTCAAGGGATTAAGCTCCTTGACACCAAAGATGGAGTGAGGTGGACACGTGATTGATGTCAATCTCATTAACGGGATTGCGTTAGCTTTTGAGGGGGACGCGGTGTATTCTATGTATATTCGTCGTCACCTCATTCTAAAAGGTATGACCAAACCCAATAAACTCCATCAAGAAGCGACCAAGTATGTCTCAGCCAAAGCTCAGGCTCGCCTGATTTCCCTTATGTTAGAGGAGCAAGTCCTGACGGAAAAAGAAGAAGAAATCTACAAACGTGGTCGCAATACCAATAGTCACACAAAGGCTAAAAATGCCGATGTGGTGACCTACCGTATGTCCACAGGTTTTGAAGCAGTCATGGGTTATCTCCATATGACTGAAAATCTGGAACGTCTTGAGAGCTTGATTTCGTGGTGCATCCAAAAAGTGGAGGGCTAGGACATGATGGCAAAAGAACTACAAGACTGGTTTCCTGAAGCTCAGATTTCGGACCAACCAGTAGAGAAAGAGGGCTATCTCACTCTCCCTTTAGCTTCTCAGCAGTGGATTTTGCTGGAGGAAGCTGGACTCAGCGAGCGTGAGAAGCAGTTGATTTCTCTTTTGACCCAGCAGGAGCAGGCTCGTTCGCTCAATCCTTGGTATTCTTTTCTGATTGAGGGCAAGGGACAGACACCACAAGCTTTTAAAAAGATTCAGTTGGTTTATTGCCATCTTTCCTATTTTCAGCAGGAAAATCTAGCTTCTTGGCTGGATATGATGCGGACTCTTTTTCCTAACTGTCAGACAGTGTTACAGGTCGGAGCTCAGGATTATGTTTTCATACTTCAACAAGATAAATACACCTCTGTACGAGCTATTTTAAGTGATACGATTGAAGCGGTTGAGTATGACTTTGGCCTTCGTCTGTCAATCATGTTGGGCCAGGTTTGGTCTCAGACAGGCCATCAAGCCCTATCAGACTTAATCAATGCTGAGCGCGATTTGTTCAAGACTTGGTGGCGTCAGGGTCATCAAGGTGTTCATACTTTTTCTCAGCTCTATCTTTGGAGTATGGGAGAAAGACTCGTGGACTTGAAGGCAATCAAGGAATGTCTACACCAGATGATTTTAGATCAAGATCAGATTCAGGAAATCATTCTCTCTCTTTGGGAAAATAGTGCTGTTCTCACTAAAACAGCCCAGCAACTCTATCTGCACCGCAATTCTCTCCAATACAAGATTGATAAATGGGAAGAGTTGACAGGGTTTCAGTTGAAGGAGTTGACGGACCTCACCTTGTGTTATCAGTTGATTTTACCAGATATTCTCTAAAGTTTTGTGCAAGTTGCACAGAACTTTTTTATTTTTTTGGTCACCTTGCCATAGAAATGTAAAGCGTTTTCATCTATAATAAAACTATCAAAAGACAAAAGGAGTTCACCTCATGGTAGAATTGAATCTTAAAAACATTTACAAAAAATATCCAAACAGCGAACACTACTCAGTTGAAGACTTCAACTTGGACATCAAAGACAAAGAATTTATCGTTTTCGTAGGTCCTTCAGGATGTGGTAAATCAACAACTCTTCGTATGATTGCTGGTCTTGAAGACATCACAGAAGGTACTGCATCTATCGATGGCGTGGTTGTCAACGACGTAGCTCCAAAAGACCGTGACATCGCCATGGTATTCCAAAACTACGCTCTTTACCCACACATGACTGTTTATGATAACATGGCTTTCGGTTTGAAATTGCGTAAATACAGCAAGGAAGACATCGAGAAACGTGTGCAAGAAGCAGCAGCAATCCTTGGTTTGAAAGAATTCTTGGATCGTAAACCAGCTGACCTTTCAGGTGGTCAACGTCAACGTGTTGCCATGGGTCGTGCCATCGTCCGTGATGCAAAAGTGTTCTTGATGGACGAACCTTTGTCAAACTTGGATGCAAAACTTCGTGTATCTATGCGTGCTGAAATTGCGAAAATCCACCGTCGTATCGGAGCTACAACTATCTACGTAACTCACGACCAAACAGAAGCGATGACACTTGCAGACCGTATCGTTATCATGTCAGCTACTAAAAACCCTGCTGGCACTGGTACTATCGGACGTGTTGAACAAATCGGTACTCCTCAAGAAGTTTACAAAAACCCAGTTAACAAATTCGTAGCAGGATTCATCGGAAGCCCAGCTATGAACTTCATCAACGTAAAATTGATCGGTGACCACATCGTTGGTGACGCCTTTAATTTGAAAGTTCCAGAAGGTGCTTTGAAAGTTCTTCGCGATAAAGGTTACGAAGGTAAAGAATTGATCTTCGGTATCCGTCCAGAAGACGTGAATGCAGAACCTGCTTTCCTTGAAACATTCCCAGAATCAGTTGTGAAAGCAACTATCTCTGTATCAGAATTGCTTGGTTCAGAATCTCACCTATACTGCCAAGTTGGTAAAGATGAATTCGTTGCTAAGGTTGACGCACGTGACTACTTGCAAGCTGGTGCAACAGTTGAACTTGGATTTGACTTGAACAAAGCACACTTCTTTGATGTAGAAACTGAAAAAACAGTCTACTAAGATAAATAAAACTCAAAACACTGCTAGAGAAATCTGGCAGTGTTTTTTGAGATTGCGTAGAAAAAACTCCTGGGAAATTCCAGGAGAGTATGAGTGGTTATTTAAACTTGAATCCTTCGTAAATAAGCTCTGCTTTTGGATTTTGTTTCTTAATCTGTTTGGCAAGTGACTTCGTCATAGAAAGAGGACCACACATATAGACGCTTACATGTTCGGGTACTTCTTCTTGCTCAAAATTAAGATAGCCGTCTTTCGTACTGTCTACTAGATGGAGTTCAAAATTAGGATTTTTCTGAGCATAGTCACGAAGCAAATCTAGATAAACTGCATTTTCCTCTCCACGGAAGCTATAGTGGAAGTGAACCTGTTTATCTAAGATAGGATGTTCACGGATGTAAGAGATGAAGGGGGTGATTCCAATGCCTCCAGCAATCCAAACCTGATTTTATCGTCCTTCTTCTATAATCATGTGTCCGTAAGCTCTGTCTACACTTACTTTGCTGCCGACTTGAAGATTATCATAGATATTCTTGGTATGGTCACCTGAATTTTTAACAGTAAAGTAAAGAGTTTGACCATGACCTCCTGAGATAGAAAAGGGATGCGGAGCACTTTCAAAGCCTTCTTGGAAAATCTTTAGGAAGGCAAATTGTCCTGATTGATAGTTGAAAGGTCTGCTAAGATGGATTTGAATTTCTTTAGTATCGTGATTCAAGCGTTTGAGGTTGGTAATTTTCCCTAGATAGGGGAAGCCAATCTTTTGATATAGAAAAATGATATAAAAACCAGCTAGCAAGCCTAAAAGGGCATAGCTACCAACAAGAAAACTTAGTAGATTAAATGTAAGGAGACGATTGCCCATCATCATGTAGACATGAAAGAGTCCGAAAATATAAGCTAGGTAAACCAGGCGGTGAATCCATCGCCAAGCTTCGTATTGGATGTATTTGCCTAAATAGGTGACAAGGATGATACTGGCAAAGATATAGATGGCAAGGTTGCCAAACTGAGCAGCTAAACGAGAGCCCCACAAACCGCCCATACTAAAGTTATGAAAGATGAGTAGGATGATGGAGAGAAGGGCTGTGAATTTGTGGACAGTATAGACCTTCTCCAAACCGTGAAACCAGTTTTCTAGTAGTGGGAGACGAGTGGCTAGGATAAAAGTCAGAGATAGGCTTGTTAAAGCTAGTCCTGGAATCATGAATTGGGGAGAAGTGTTCATCCAAGTCAAAATAGTCAAGATAAAACTAGCTATGATAAAGAGTAGTCCTTTGAGTGATTTCATAGAAAATTCCATTTCTTTTAGATTTTGATTTGTTGTAAATAAATTTGTTACATTTTATCATAGATAATGTATGGTGTCAAATTGAGGTCTATAAATATCTACTATCATCAAAAAACTCTCCAATTGAACTGGAGAGTGGTTGTTTATTCTGCGGCTTGTTGCCAGCGTTTTGCTAGCATATGAGACAGGCTAGAAATGGCTAGGTTAAAGCTGAAGTAGATGAGGGCAATCAGGATATAAAGACTAAACACTTGCTCTGGTTCGAAATAACGGCCCATGAGAATTTGGCTAGCGCCAAAGAGTTCTTGTAGAGCGATAACAGAGTAGAGAAGGCTGGTATCCTTAATCACGGTTACAAACTGAGAAATGATAGCTGGTAGCATTTTGCGGATTGCTTGTGGGAGAATGATGTAGTAGAGGATTTGGGCTGAAGTGAATCCTTGCGACATTCCTGCTTCACACTGCCCTTTGTCCACAGCATTGAGACCGCCTCGGATAATCTCAGCTAGGGCTGCTGAGGTAAAAATGGTAAAGGCGGTAATGCCAGCTGGCGTCGACTTCATCTTAAACACCAAAAAGATGGTGAAAATCCAGAGAAGGTTGGGAACGTTACGCACAAATTCGATATAAATGCTGGAGATGATTCGCAAGACAGGATTTTTCCCATTTCGCATAACCGCAAGTACCGTCCCGATAAGGGTAGAGAGGACAATGGCGATCAGAGAAATATAGAGGGTCAAGCCAAATCCTTTAAAGATAAAGGCTAGGTTATCTGGGGTCAAAACTTCTAAAATAGATTCCATAGTAACCTCCTAAAGTGAATAGGCTTTTTTGTTGGCTTGCTCCATCTTGCGACCAAATTGGGCAACAGGGAAGCATAGGGCAAAGTAGAGAAGAGCAGCACCTAAAAAGGCTGGGATATAGTTTCCGTTGAGAGCCGACCAAGACTTGGTCACAAACATCAAGTCCACTCCAGAGATGATAGCAACCGTTGAAGTATTCTTGATAAGGTTAACGATTTGGTTGGTCAAAGGAGGGAGAATGATACGGAAGGCCTGAGGCAAGATAATCAAGCGCATAGCACTGATATAGGTGAAACCTTGCGACAAGGCGGCCTCCATCTGACCACTAGGAATAGACTGAATCCCTGAACGGATAACCTCAGCAATATAGGCGCCGTGATAAAGTCCGACGCAGAGAATAGCTGTCAAATAAATCGGAATCATGATGATATGGTCACTGATAAGAGGTAGGCCATAAAAAACAATGACAAACTGTACCAAGAGGGGGGTATTTTGGTAAAATTCGACAAAGATACGAGCCAAAATTCTTAAAATTTGATGTTTGCTAGTTGATAGGACTCCAAAGACGATTCCTAAGACCATGGCGAGGACAAAGGATCCGATAGCTAGGGCAAGGGTGAAGAGGAAACCGTTGAAAAATTGTCCAAAATCCTGAAAATAGGTTGTCCAAGATGATAAATCTGTCATGGGGTGTCCTCCTTAATCTGCAGTATGGCTAGATGGTTTGAGCTTGTAACGGTCATAAAGCTTCTGCAAACTACCATCCTTGCTCCATTTAGTGACCAAGCTATCAAGATAATCGTTGAGCTCAGTGTTTGATTTCTTGGTAACAATACCGTAGTCAGATGGTTTAAAACTATCATCTAATAGTTCGGTCCGTTTACTAATGTAGCCAGACAGGATAGAACGGTCTACAGAAAAGGCATCAATACGGTGAGCGTGTAGGGAAGTAATCAATTCTGGGTAGGAACCAAGTTCGACGAATTTAAAGGTCAGGCCTTTCTTTTTACCCAGTTCGGTAATCAGGCGTTGGGTAATGGAACCTTGGGCAACTCCGATGGTTTTTCCGTTTAAGTCCTCAATGCTTTTGATTTTGGCAGACTTATTGACCAAAAAGCCAGAAGCGTCCGTGTAGTAAGGGCTGGTGAAGTTATAGAGTTTTTTGCGTTCGTCTGTGATGGTAAAGGTCGCGATATCCATATCGACCTGTTCATTGTCTAGAAGGGGTCCGCGAGTTTGTGCTGTAACCGGCACATAACGAACCTTGACCTTGAGCTCATCAGCTACCATCTTGGCCAAGTCAGTTTCGATACCAGAATAGGTTCCTGTCTTGGGATCCTTGTAACCGAAATTGGGAACGTCTTGTTTGACACCGACAACCAGCTCGCCTCTCTTTTGAATGTCTGCGACAGTGGTATCAGCCTGAACTGCTTTTGCAGCAGCAAGGCCGAAAAGGCTAATCAATAATGCGGATAAAAAGAATTTCTTTTTCATAGGCGCCTCCTTATTTGACTTTGTCACTTTCGTGGTTGATGATTTTACTGAGGAATTGTTGGGCACGAGGTTCGCTTGGATTGTCGAAAAAGTCATCAACATCTGTCGTATCTACTAAAACCTCTCCGTCAGCCATAAAGATGATGCGGTCAGCAACTTCACGGGCAAAGCCCATTTCATGAGTCACGATAATCATATTCATACCATCGTGGGCTAATTTTTGCATAACCGCCAGAACATCGCCGATGGTTTCAGGGTCAAGAGCAGATGTTGGCTCATCAAAGAGGAGGAGTTCAGGATGCATAGCGAGTCCACGTGCGATGGCAATCCGTTGTTTTTGTCCACCAGAAAGCATGGCTGGATAAGAATCTTTCTTGTCCCACATATTTACAAATTCCAGATATTTTTGGGCTGTTTTTTCAGCTTCTTTTTTATCAATTCCTAGAACTTTTATGGGTGCTAGTGTTACGTTTTCTAACACTGCTTTGTGCGGATAGAGGTTAAAATGTTGGAAAACCATGCCGACTTCCTTGCGAAGAGGTACCAAATCTTTCTGGCTGGCACCAGCAACTTGGTGACCATTTACTAGGAGACTTCCCTTGTCAATAGCCTCCAAACCATTGATGGTGCGGATAAGAGTGGATTTTCCAGAACCAGATGGTCCGAGAAGGACAACAACTTGCCCTTTTTCAAAACGGAGATTGATGTCGCGGAGTGCGTGGTAATCTCCGTAATATTTTTCGACGTGTTTAAATTCGACTAGTGCCATAAGGAACCTCCTTTGTGTTAGATTTTATAACATGATTCTACAACAAAAGAATGTTCTTGTCAAATCATATCTGAAAAAATTCACTAAAATTTTATAAAAAAGCAATCTGGATAGAGAAAATGCCTAAATCATGTTATAATGAAACGATAGAATTCTTAGAAAGAGTGGATGTCTTTTTGATAACTCCTACTTATGAATGGCAGTTTGCCCCGCAGGTTGAAAATGCGGATTTTACAAAGATAGCCAAGAAGGCTGGGCTGGGTCCTGAGGTGGCTCGGCTATTATTTGAAAGAGGGATTCAGAACCAAGAAAGTCTGAAGAAATTTTTAGAACCTTCCTTGGAGGACTTGCATGATCCTTATTTGCTCCATGATATGGATAAGGCAGTGGAACGGATTCGTCAGGCTATTGAAGACGGGGAAAATATCCTTGTTTACGGAGACTACGATGCGGATGGCATGACTTCGGCTTCGATTGTGAAGGAAAGTTTGGAACAACTTGGTGCCGAGTGCCGTGTTTACCTACCCAATCGTTTTACTGATGGCTATGGACCTAATGCCAGTGTCTATAAATACTTTATCGAGCAAGAAGGAATTTCCTTGATTGTGACGGTGGACAATGGAGTTGCGGGTCACGAAGCCATTGAACTGGCTCAGTCTATGGGAGTGGATGTCATTGTGACTGACCACCATTCCATGCCTGAAACCTTACCAGATGCCTATGCCATTATCCATCCTGAACACCCTGATGCGGACTATCCTTTCAAATATTTGGCTGGTTGTGGAGTGGCCTTCAAGTTGGCTTGTGCCCTTTTAGAAGAAGTACAAGTAGAACTGCTTGATTTGGTTACTATCGGAACCATTGCAGATATGGTAAGTTTGACAGATGAGAACCGTATTTTGGTGCAATATGGTTTGGAAATGTTGGGACATACTCAGCGTATTGGTCTACAAGAAATGATGGATATGTCTGGGATTGCTGCCAACGAAGTAACAGAAGAAACGGTTGGATTTCAGATCGCCCCTCGTTTGAATGCCTTGGGCCGCTTGGATGATCCCAATCCTGCCATTGATTTGCTGACTGGGTTTGATGATGAGGAAGCTCACGAGATTGCTCTCATGATTCATCAGAAAAACGAAGAGCGCAAGGAAATCGTTCAGTCTATCTATGAAGAAGCTAAGACCATGGTGGACCCTGAGAAGAAGGTCCAAGTTTTGGCTAAGGAGGGCTGGAATCCTGGGGTTCTAGGAATCGTGGCTGGTCGTTTGTTGGAAGAACTAGGGCAGACAGTTATCGTTCTCAATATAGAGGAAGGTCGTGCCAAGGGTAGTGCTCGTAGTGTGGAAGCGGTCGATATTTTTGAGGCTCTGGATCCTCATCGAAACCTCTTCATCGCCTTTGGAGGCCATGCTGGCGCAGCAGGAATGACGCTGGAAGTTGAGAAACTCTCAGATTTATCTCAGGTTTTGGAAGATTATGTCCGTGAAAAAGGCGCAGATGCTGCTGGCAAGAACAAGTTAAATTTAGATGAAGAACTGGATTTGGAGACACTTAGCTTGGAAACGGTCAAAAGTTTTGAACGTTTGGCACCTTTTGGCATGGACAATCAGAAACCTATTTTTTATATAAAGGATTTTCAGGTTGAAAGTGCCCGTACTATGGGAGCAGGCAACGCCCATCTCAAGCTGAAAATTTCCAAGGGTGAAGCTAGTTTTGAAGTGGTAGCATTTGGACAAGGTAGATGGGCAACAGAATTTGCTCAAACCAAGAATCTAGAATTGGCAGTCACCCTGTCTGTCAACCAATGGAATGGCCAAACTGCCCTCCAGTTGATGATGGTGGATGCGCGTGTGGAAGGTGTTCAACTCTTTAACATTCG
Organism: Streptococcus mitis; assembly: GCF_002096855.1. Taxonomy (GTDB): domain Bacteria; phylum Bacillota; class Bacilli; order Lactobacillales; family Streptococcaceae; genus Streptococcus; species Streptococcus mitis_Y. The sequence goes on from NZ_NCVH01000029.1 coordinate 37,306, forward strand.
TGGGGAAAATGCAGTCTTGCCAGAAGGTGTTCCAGTCTTGGATTTTACTGGAGAATTGCCGAATCTAGTAAATAGTGAAGCTATTGTCGTGAAAAACGTTCCTGAGGACATTACTCAGTTGAAGACCATTTTTCAGGAACAGAATTTCTCTGCTGTCTATTTCAAAAATGATATTGACAAGGCCTACTATCTGACAGGCTATGGGACTAGAGAGCAGTTTGCCAAATTGTATAAGACCATCTACCAGTTTCCAGAGTTTGATATTCGCTATAAGCTGAAAGATTTGGCAGCTTATCTTAATATTCAGCAAATCTTGCTGGTCAAAATGATTCAAATATTTGAAGAATTAGGTTTTGTGGTAATCAAAGATGGGGTTATGACAGTCAATAAAGAAGCGCCAAAGCGGGAAATCGGAGAAAGTCAGATTTACCAAAATCTCAAACAAACCGTCAAAGACCAAGAAATGATGGCGCTGGGTACCGTGCAAGCAATTTATGATTTTTTAATGGAAAAAGAATAGCAGATAGGAAAGAGTTGGGCAACCAGCTCTTTTTTGAAAACAAATCTTCATTTTGAAAATCATTAAAAAAATGGTATAATGGTAGGAAAAGATTCGGCTAAAAGTAGTGCTTTTAGAATAAGAGGGCAAGCAACCCTATAATCAAGATAAATTAAGCTTTCGGAGGAAAAATGAGTAATATCAGTTTAACAACACTTGGTGGTGTACGTGAAAACGGGAAAAATATGTATATCGCTGAAATCGATGGGTCTATTTTCGTTTTGGATGCAGGTCTAAAATACCCTGAAAATGAACAACTAGGGGTGGATGTGGTCATTCCCAATATGGACTACCTTTTTGAAAATAGCGATCGTATCGCTGGGGTCTTCTTGACCCACGGCCATGCGGATGCCATTGGTGCTCTGCCTTATCTCTTGGCTGAAGCCAAGGTACCTGTATTTGGCTCTGAGTTGACCATTGAGTTGGCCAAACTCTTTGTCAAAGGAAATGACACAGTTAAGAAATTCAATGATTTCCATGTCATTGATGAGGATACGGAGATAGATTTTGGAGGGACTGTAGTGTCCTTCTTCCGTACGACCCACTCTATCCCAGAAAGTCTGGGTGTTGTCTTGAAGACAGCTGAAGGTAGTATCGTTTATACAGGTGATTTCAAATTTGACCAGACAGCTAGTGAATCCTATGCGACAGACTTTGCTCGTTTGGCAGAAATCGGTCGTGACGGAGTTCTAGCTCTTCTTAGCGATTCAGCCAATGCAGATAGCAATATCCAAGTGGCTAGCGAAAGTGAAGTTGGGGACGAGATCACTCAAACCATTTCGGACTGGGATGGTCGTATCATTGTTGCAGCAGTAGCCAGCAACCTCTCTCGTATCCAGCAGGTGTTTGACGCTGCGGATGCAACAGGTCGTCGTGTGGTCTTGACAGGATTTGATATTGAAAATATCGTCCGCACTGCTATTCGTCTTAAGAAATTGTCTCTAGCTAACGAGAGTCTTTTGATTAAACCAAAAGATATGTCTCGTTTTGAAGACCATGAGTTGATTATCCTTGAGACAGGTCGTATGGGTGAGCCTATCAACGGTCTTCGCAAGATGTCGATTGGTCGCCACCGTTATGTGGAAATCAAGGACGGTGATTTGGTCTATATCGTAACCACTCCGTCTATCGCCAAAGAAGCAGTTATGGCACGTGTGGAAAACATGATTTATCAAGCTGGAGGGGTTGTCAAACTGATCACTCAAAGCTTGCGTGTGTCAGGGCACGGAAATGCGCGTGATTTGCAGTTGATGATTAATCTCTTGCAACCCAAGTATCTCTTCCCGATTCAAGGGGAATACCGTGAGTTAGATGCTCATGCTAAGGCTGCTATGGCAGTTGGGATGTTGCCAGAACGCATTTTCATCCCTAAAAAGGGAACTAGCATGGCTTATGAGAATGGGGACTTTGTCCCAGCTGGCGCGGTTTCAGCAGGGGATGTCTTGATTGACGGGAATGCCATTGGTGATGTTGGAAATGTGGTTCTTCGTGACCGTAAGGTCTTGTCAGAGGATGGTATTTTCATCGTAGCAATTACCGTTAATCGTCGTGAGAAGAAAATTGTGGCCAAGGCTCGTGTTCATACACGCGGTTTTGTTTATCTCAAGAAGAGCCGTGATATTCTTCGTGAAAGTTCAGAATTGATTAACCAAACGGTAGAAGATTATCTTCAAGGAGATGACTTTGACTGGGCAGACCTTAAAGGGAAGGTTCGCGATAATCTGACCAAGTATCTCTTTGATCAAACTAAGCGTCGTCCAGCTATTTTACCAGTGGTCATGGAAGCGAAATAATTGTTGAAATAAACGGAGAGAAAGTCGAATTTCGGCTTTTTCTTATAGAAAAATAGAGGAAAAATTATGGCAGTAATGAAAATCGAGTATTACTCACAAGTTTTGGATATGGAGTGGGGAGTGAATGTCCTCTATCCTGATGCCAATCGAGTGGAAGAACCAGAGTGTCAAGATATTCCCGTCTTGTACCTCTTGCACGGGATGTCTGGCAATCATAATAGTTGGCTCAAGCGGACCAATGTAGAACGCTTGCTTCGAGGCACTAATCTTATCGTTGTCATGCCCAATACCAGCAACGGTTGGTACACCGATACCCAGTATGGTTTTGATTATTACACAGCTCTGGCAGAGGAATTGCCACAGGTTCTGAAACGCTTCTTCCCTAATATGACCAGCAAGCGTGAAAAGACCTTTATCGCTGGTCTCTCTATGGGAGGTTACGGCTGCTTTAAACTGGCTCTTGCTACAAATCGTTTTTCTCATGCAGCTAGCTTTTCAGGTGCGCTTAGTTTTCAAGATTTTTCTCCTGAAAGCCAAGATTTGGGAACACCAGCTTACTGGAGAGGTGTTTTTGGGGAGATTAAAGATTGGACAACTAGTCCTTATTCTCTAGAAAGTCTGGCTAAAAAATCGGATAAAAAGACCAAATTTTGGGCTTGGTGTGGCGAGCAGGATTTCTTGTACGAAGCCAATAATCTCGCAGTGAAAAATCTCAATAAACTGGGATTTGATGTGACCTATAGCCATAGTGCTGGAACTCACGAATGGTACTACTGGGAAAAACAATTGGAACGGTTCTTAGCAACCCTACCAATCGATTTCAAATTAGAAGAGAGATTAAGCTAGTTTAGTTTGTATTACTCTTTCAATAACCATGTCTTCTATGGAATAGAAACTAAAATATGTTTTTACTAGACTTTCTAAACAAAAATAGTAGAATAGTAGTTAAATTCTATTATTGTTGGAAAGAGAGTAAGAGATGTATCGTTATCAAATTGGCATTCCCACATTAGAATATGATCAGTTTGTTAAAGAACATGAATTAGTCAATGTATTACAAAGTAGTGCTTGGGAAGAGGTTAAGTCTGATTGGCAACATGAAAAGTTTGGCGTCTACCGAGGAGATAAATTACTGGCTACAGCTAGTATTTTGATTAAAACTCTTCCTCTAGGCTATAGAATGTTTTATATCCCAAGAGGTCCTGTTTTAGATTATAAGGATGCTAAACTCCTGAACTTTGTTCTTCAATCCATTAAGTCCTATGCTCGAAGCAAGAGAGCGATTTTTGTGATTTTTGACCCAAGTATTTGCTTATCACAAAGTTCAATCAAGCATGAAAAAACAGAATATCCTGAAAATATGGCTATTATTGAAAATTTGCAAAGAATGGGAGTAAGGTGGTCAGGAAAGACCGATGGAATGGGGGATACTATTCAGCCTCGTATTCAGGCAAAAATATACAAGGAAAACTTTGCAGAAGATAAACTTTGCAAGTCAACAAAACAAGCCATTCGATCATCTAGAAATAAGGGTGTAGAGATTCAGATTGGTGGTTATGAATTGTTGGAATCTTTCTCGTTTTTGATGAAAAAAACTGAGAAGCGAAAAGATATCCATTTGAGGAATGAAGCTTATTATAAAAAATTGTTAGATAATTTTAAGGATAAGGCCTACATAACGCTGGCTACTCTAGATATCGCTAAGCGTTTGCGAGAATTAGAAGAACAGTTAGCGAAAAACTTAGCGTTGGAAGAGTCGTTTACTGAGTCGACTCGAACTTCAAAAGTAGAAGCCCAGAGAAGGAAAAAAGAGCGTTTGGTGGAAGAAAGAGCTTTCTTGCAGAGATATTTGAATGAAGAAAAAGCAAACATTCCTTTAGCAGCTACTTTGAGTTTGGAATTTGGTAATACCTCTGTTAATCTATATGCTGGTATGGATGATGCTTTTAAACGTTATAATGCACCAATTTTAACTTGGTATGAAACAGCTCGTTATGCTTTTGAGCGAGGTATGGTGTGGCAAAATTTAGGTGGTGTTGAAAACTCTCTCAATGGTGGACTTTACCATTTTAAGGAAAAATTTAATCCAACGATTGAAGAATACTTGGGTGAGTTTACAATGCCCACCCATCCTCTCTATCCTCTGTTAAGACTTGCTCTTGATTTCCGTAAAACATTAAGAAAAAAACATAGAAAGTAAGTATATGGCACTAACTACACTCACGAAAGAAGAGTTTCGTACTTATTCTGATCAGGTTTCTTCTCGTTCTTTTATGCAATCTGTCCAGATGGGGGACTTATTAGAAAAAAGAGGGGCTCGAATTGTTTACCTTGCTTTGAAACAAGAAGGAGAGATTCAAGTTGCAGCTCTGGTTTATAGCTTACCTATGTTAGGTGGTTTGCATATGGAGCTCAATTCGGGGCCTATTTATACGAGAAAAGAATCCCTGCCAGTTTTTTATGCGGAGTTAAAAGAATATGCTAAGCAGAATGGTGCATTAGAGCTAATTGTAAAACCTTATGAAACTTACCAAACTTTTGATAGTGATGGTAATCCAATAGATGCTGAGAAAAAAAGTATTATTCAAGGTTTGACTGATTTGGGTTATCAATTTGATGGTTTAAAAACAGGTTACCCAGGTGGAGAACCGGATTGGTTATATTGTAAAGATTTGAATGAGCTAACTGAAAAGACCTTGCTTAACAGTTTTAGTAAAAAGGGGAAAGCTTTGGTGAAAAAGGCTGATACATTTGGTATTCAGTTGAAAAAATTAAATCGTGAAGAACTTTCAATTTTTAAAGATATAACAAAAACAACCTCTGAACGTCGAGAATATAGTGATAAAAGTTTAGAATATTATGAGCATTTTTATGACTCTTTTGGAGAAAAAGCCGAGTTTGTAATTGCTATTCTAAATTTAGGAGAATATATACAAAATTTAATACATAAGCAAAAAGAATTATCTGAAAAAATAGCTACCTCATTACTCTTATTAGAACAATATCCAGATTCTGCACAAAAGAAAAAAGAACACAAAGAGTTGGCTAGGCAGTATGAAAGCTTTGAAGTTCGAAAAGCAGAAGCACGAGAGTTGATTAAAAAATATGGAGAGAAAGATCTTGTCTTAGCAGGTAGTTTATTTATTTATATGCCTCAAGAAACGACCTATCTTTTTAGTGGTTCCTATACTGAGTTTAATAAATTTTATGCACCAGCTTTGCTTCAGAAATATGTTATGTTGGAAAGCATAAAACGTGGGATCCCTAAATACAACTTTCTAGGGATTCAAGGGATTTTTGATGGTAGTGATGGTGTTTTACGTTTTAAACAAAATTTTAATGGTTATATTGTACGTAAAGCAGGAACTTTCCGTTATTATCCATCTCCCATAAAATATAAAGCTATTCAGTTACTTAAAAAAATATTAGGACGCTAAGATAAGAAAATCGGTCTTTAGTTTTCTTTCAGCTTGTTTTAGTAAAATAGTCTTTATTTGCTAGAAAGGTGGAGGGACATGCGCTGGATTTTTCGTTTGATAGGGGCTTTCTTTTCTTTTGTGTGGCGTTTGTTTTGGCGCCTGGTTTGGATAGTTGTGCTCTTATGTGCGCTTGCTTTCGGACTTCTCTGGTATCTGAACGGGGATTTTCAAGGAGCGCTGAAGCAAGCAGAGCGGTCAGTAAAGATTGGTCAACAAAGTATCGACCAATGGGAAAAAACAGGGCAACTGCCTAAGTTGAGCCAGACAGATAGCCATCAACACTCTGAAGGAAGGTGGCCGCAGGCTTCTGCTCGTATTTACCTAGATCCCCAGATGGATTCACGCTTTCAAGAGGCTTATGTAGAAGCAATCCAGAATTGGAATCAAACTGGTGCTTTTAAGTTTGAACTGGTGACTGAGGCCAGCACGGCGGATATCTTGGCTACTGAGATGAATGACGGAGGTACTCCTGTGGCAGGAGAGGCAGAAAGTCAGACCAATCTCTTAACAGGGCAATTTTTATCCGTAACGGTGCGGTTGAATCACTATTATCTGTCCAATCCTAACTATGGCTATTCATATGAGCGCATTGTCCATACGGCAGAACATGAGTTGGGGCATGCGATTGGCTTGGACCATACAGATGAAAAGTCTGTCATGCAACCAGCAGGTTCCTTTTATGGTATCCAGAAAGAGGATGTTGAAAGACTTCGAAAATTATATGAGACTAGTGAGTAGGGAACAATCTTTCCCTACTTTTTTGCTATAATGGAATTATGAACAACTTGATTAAATCAAAACTAGAGCTCTTGCCGACCAGCCCTGGTTGCTACATTCACAAGGATAAAAACGGCACCATTATCTATGTAGGAAAGGCTAAAAATCTGCGTAACCGCGTGAGGTCTTATTTCCGCGGAAGTCATGATACCAAAACAGAGGCCTTGGTGTCTGAAATTGTAGATTTTGAATTTATCGTTACGGAGTCTAATATTGAGGCACTTCTCCTAGAAATCAATCTGATCAAGGAAAACAAGCCTAAGTACAATATCATGCTCAAGGATGATAAGTCCTATCCTTTCATCAAGATTACCAATGAACGCTATCCTCGTTTGATTATCACCCGTCAGGTCAAAAAGGACGGAGGTCTTTATTTTGGACCTTATCCCGATGTGGGGGCAGCCAATGAAATCAAGCGGTTGCTGGATCGGATTTTTCCTTTTCGCAAGTGTACCAATCCACCGTCTAAGGTCTGTTTTTACTACCATATCGGCCAATGCATGGCCCACACTATCTGTAAGAAGGATGAGGCTTATTTCAGGTCTATGGCTCAGGAGGTTTCTGATTTCCTAAAAGGGCAGGATGACAAAATCATTGATGCCCTAAAGGGTAAGATGGCAAAGGCAGTCCAAAGTATGGAATTTGAACGTGCGGCGGAATACCGTGACCTGATTCAGGCCATTGGAACACTTCGAACCAAGCAACGGGTCATGGCTAAGGATCTCCAAAATCGGGATGTCTTTGGCTACTATGTCGATAAGGGATGGATGTGTGTTCAGGTTTTCTTTGTTCGTCAGGGCAAGCTTATTGAGCGCGATGTCAATCTTTTCCCTTATTATAATGATCCGGATGAGGATTTCTTGACCTATGTGGGACAATTCTATCAAGAAAAATCTCACCTAGTTCCTAATGAGGTGCTGATTCCGCAGGATATTGACGAAGAAGCCGTCAAGGCCTTAGTGGATACTAAGATTCTCAAACCTCAGCGTGGAGAGAAAAAACAACTGGTCAATCTAGCTATAAAGAATGCTCGAGTTAGCCTAGAGCAGAAATTTAACCTGCTAGAGAAATCTGTCGAAAAGACACAAGGGGCTATTGAAAATCTAGGACGCTTGCTTCAAATCCCAACTCCAGTTCGCATTGAGTCCTTCGATAACTCCAACATCATGGGGACCAGTCCTGTTTCAGCTATGGTGGTCTTTGTCAACGGCAAACCGAGTAAGAAGGATTACCGTAAGTACAAGATAAAAACCGTAGTCGGGCCAGACGACTATGCGAGTATGAGAGAAGTCATTCGCAGGCGCTATGGTCGAGTACAGCGTGACGGTTTGACTCCTCCAGATTTGATTGTCATTGATGGGGGACAAGGTCAAGTCAATATCGCCAAGCAAGTCATCCAAGAGGAACTGGGCTTGGATATCCCCATTGCAGGTCTGCAAAAGAATGACAAACACCAAACCCATGAATTGCTCTTTGGAGATCCGCTTGAGGTGGTGGAGTTATCTCGCAATTCTCAGGAATTTTTCCTGCTCCAACGTATCCAAGATGAGGTCCACCGCTTTGCTATTACGTTCCACCGTCAACTGCGCTCCAAAAATTCTTTTTCATCACAACTGGATGGAATTGACGGTTTGGGACCTAAACGCAAGCAAAATCTCATGAAGCATTTCAAGTCTTTGACTAAAATCAAGAAAGCCAGTGTGGATGAGATTGTCGAAGTTGGGGTACCAAGAGCAGTCGCAGAAGCTGTGCAAAACAAGTTGAACCCGCATGAAACAGAAACCTTGCCTCAAGTGGCAGAAGAAAGAGTAGATTACCAAACGGAAGGAAACCACAATGAAACATAAAATCGCAATTTTATCAGATATTCATGGAAATGCGACGGCTTTAGAAGCAGTGATTGCAGATGCTAAAAATCAAGGAGTCAGTGAATACTGGCTTCTGGGAGATATTTTTCTTCCTGGTCCAGGCGCAAATGACTTAGTCGCCCTGCTAAAGGACCTTCCTATCACAGCCAGTGTTCGAGGTAATTGGGATGATCGTGTCCTTGAGGCCTTGGATGGCGAATATGGTTTGGAACATCCGAAAGAAATCCAGTCAATGCGCATGACCCAGTTTTTGATGGAGCGAATGGATCCTGCAACGATTGTCTGGCTACGAAGCTTGCCTTTGCTGGAAAAGAAAGAAATTGACGGATTGCGCTTTTCTATCTCTCATAATTTGCCAAATAAGAACTATGGTGGTGACTTGCTAGTTGAGAATGATACAGAGAAATTTGACCAACTCCTAGATGATGAAGTTGACGTGGCAGTCTATGGTCATGTTCACAAGCAGTTGCTTCGTTATGGCAGTCAAGGGCAACAAATCATCAATCCAGGGTCGATTGGCATGCCCTATTTTAATTGGGAGGCGTTAAAAAATCACCGTGCCCAGTATGCCGTGATAGAGGTTGAAGATGGGGAATTGGTCAATATACAATTTCGTAAAGTTGCTTATGATTACGAGGCTGAGTTAGAATTGGCCAAGTCCAAGGGGCTTCCATTTATAGAAATGTATGAAGAATTACGTCGTGAAGATAACTATCAGGGACACAATCTGGAACTCTTAGCCAGCTTAATAGAAAAGCATGGGTATGTAGAGGATGTGAAAGATTTCTTGGAGATTATAAAGTCAGAATATAAGATGGACTAGTTTCTTTAAGCAGCTGAAAATTAATTGGAACTGGATGAGGGGATTCCTGCTTTAAATGGTTTTCTTCATTCGGTTGCTTATCCTTGTTCCAGTTTATTTCTATGAAAAATCCCTGCAAGCTCTTTCAAAATATGGTAAAATGGAAGCAGTAGAATTAGAAAAGGAAATCGATTATGAAATTTCTTGAATTAAATAAAAAACGTCATGCAACCAAACATTTCACTGATAAGCCGGTGGATCCCAAAGATGTACGTACGGCTATTGAAATCGCAACCTTAGCCCCAAGTGCCCATAACAGCCAGCCATGGAAGTTTGTAGTCGTTCGTGAGAAAAATGCCGAACTAGCAAAATTGGCTTACGGTTCAAACTTTGAACAGGTATCATCAGCGCCTGTAACTATTGTCTTGTTTACAGACACAGATTTGGCTAAACGTGCTCGTAAGATTGCCCGAGTTGGTGGTGCTAACAATTTCTCAGAAGAGCAACTTCAATACTTTATGAAAAATTTGCCTGCCGAGTTTGCGCGTTACAATGAACAACAAGTCAGCGACTACTTGGCTCTTAATGCAGGACTAGTAGCTATGAACTTGGTTCTTGCACTGACTGACCAGGGAATTGGTTCAAACATTATCCTTGGTTTTGATAAATCAAAAGCCAATGAGGTTTTGAACATCGAAGACCGTTTCCGCCCAGAACTCTTGATTACAGTGGGTTACACAGACGAAAAATTGGAACCAAGCTACCGCTTGCCAGTAGATGAAATCATCGAGAAAAGATAGAAGGAAGAAAAAGATGACAGCAATTGATTTTACAGCAGAAGTAGAAAAACGCAAAGAAGACCTCTTGGCTGACTTGTTTAGCCTTTTGGAAATTAACTCAGAACGTGATGACAGCAAGGCGGATGCTGATCATCCATTTGGACCTGGTCCAGTAAAAGCCTTGGAAAAATTCCTTGAAATAGCAGATCGTGATGGCTATCCAACTAAAAATGTTGACAACTACGCAGGACATTTTGAATTTGGTGATGGAGAAGAAGTTCTCGGAATCTTTGCCCACATGGACGTGGTGCCTGCTGGTAGTGGTTGGGACACAGATCCATACACACCAACTATCAAAGATGGTCGCCTCTATGCACGTGGAGCTTCTGATGATAAGGGACCTACAACAGCTTGTTACTATGGTTTGAAAATCATCAAAGAATTAGGTCTTCCAACATCTAAGAAAGTCCGCTTCATTGTTGGAACTGATGAAGAATCAGGCTGGGCAGATATGGACTACTATTTTGAAAATGTTGGACTTGCAAAACCAGACTTCGGTTTCTCACCAGATGCAGAATTCCCAATCATTAATGGTGAAAAAGGAAATATCACGGAATACCTCCACTTTGCAGGTGAAAATACAGGTGTAGCCCGTCTTCACAGCTTCACAGGTGGTTTGCGTGAAAACATGGTACCAGAATCAGCAACAGCGATTGTTTCAGGCGATTTGACTGACTTGCAAGCTAAACTAGATGCCTTTGTTGCAGAACACAAACTTAGAGGAGAACTCCAAGAAGAAAACGGTCAATATAAGGTGACGATCATTGGTAAATCAGCCCACGGTGCTATGCCTGCTTCAGGTGTCAATGGTGCGACTTATCTTGCCCTCTTCCTTAGCCAGTTTGACTTTGCAGGACCTGCAAAAGATTACCTTGATATCGCTGGTAAGATTCTTTTGAACGACCATGAGGGTGAAAATCTCAAAATTGCTCATGTGGATGAAAAGATGGGTGCTCTTTCTATGAATGCCGGTGTCTTCCGCTTTGACGAAACAAGCACTGATAATACCATTGCCCTTAACATCCGCTATCCAAAAGGAACAAGTCCAGAACAAATCAAGTCAATCCTAGAAAATTTGCCAGTTGCTTCTGTCAGTCTATCAGAACATGGTCATACCCCTCACTATGTGCCAATGGAAGATCCGCTTGTGCAAACCTTGTTGAATGTCTATGAAAAACAAACTGGTCTCCAAGGTCACGAGCAAGTCATCGGTGGTGGTACCTTTGGTCGCTTGCTGGAACGTGGGGTTGCCTACGGTGCTATGTTCCCAGACTCAATCGATACCATGCATCAAGCCAATGAATTTATCGCCTTGGACGATCTCTTCCGAGCAGCAGCAATCTATGCTGAGGCTATCTATGAATTGATCAAATAAAACGATAGAAGTCTGAGATGTTATGCTTGGACTTCTTTTTGGAGGGAAAACAGATGTCTCAAATCGAAAGAATCAAGCAAGCCATTATGGCGGATCCACAGAATATCAGCTATACAGAACGCGGAATCGAACCTCTCTTTGCGGCGCCAAAAACTGCCCGCATCAATATTGTCGGTCAAGCTCCGGGGTTTAAAACGCAAGAAGCTGGGATTTATTGGAAGGATAAGAGCGGCGATCGCTTGCGTGAGTGGCTAGGTGTAGATGAAGATACCTTTTACAATTCGGGCTTGTTTGCAGTTATTCCCATGGACTTTTATTTCCCAGGACATGGAAAATCGGGCGACCTTCCCCCCCGTAAAGGCTTTGCCGAAAAATGGCACCCACAACTCTTGCAAGAATTGCCCAATATCCAATTAACTCTCTTGATTGGGCAATATGCCCAAGCCTATTATTTACATGAGAAAGTTAGTGGCAAGGTGACAGAACGGGTAAAACATTACCAGAACTACTTACCAACCTATTTTCCTCTAGTTCACCCTTCTCCTCGTAATCAAATTTGGATGGCTAAGAATCCTTGGTTTGAGTCAGAAGTGATGCCAGATTTGAAAAAAAGAATTAAAACCATTTTATAGTCAATGAAAATCAAAGAGCAAACTAGGAAGCTAGCCGCAGGCTGTACTTGAGTACGGTAAGGCGACGCTGACGTGGTTTGAATTTGATTTTCGAAGAGTATTAGGAGAAAAAGAATGAAAGAAATAACCTTTGACGCATTTTACCAGCTTTACCAAAACGACCAACTTTCTTTAGTGGACGTGAGAGAAGTGGATGAGTTTGAAGCACTTCATTTAGAAGGCGCCCACAACCTGCCACTTAGTCAATTAGCTGATACTTATGATCAATTGGACAGGGATCAGTTACATTATGTTATTTGTAAATCTGGAATGAGATCAGCGCGTGCTTGTCAATTTTTAGCTGAGCAAGGTTATGAGGTTATCAATGTACAAGGTGGCATGATGGCCTTTGAAGAACTTTAAACAGTAGAATTTTCTCCTACTTAGTGTGTTCTCGGTAGGAGAATTTTATTTTTAGACAATTCTTATTTTTAAGAATCTTGAAAACATTCAATATTTACTTCGTGAAGCTTTTTTCATACTCCTATTCATGATATACTAGGTCAGTATTTTATAAATATGAAGGAGATTTTCATGGCTAAAAAAGGTGCCTTAACAGGTTTACTCCTGTTTGGAATATTTTTTGGTGCGGGGAACTTGATTTTTCCGCCTTCTCTGGGTGCTCTATCTGGAGAACATTTTCTTCCTGCTATCGCAGGTTTTGTCTTTTCAGGCGTCGGTATCGCCGTCTTGACTCTTATTATTGGAACGCTAAATCCTAAAGGATATATCTACGAGATTTCTACAAAGATAGCGCCTTGGTTTGCAACTCTTTACCTCTCAGTTCTTTATTTGTCAATCGGTCCATTCTTTGCTATCCCACGTACTGCTACAACAGCTTACGAAGTAGGGATTAAGCCTCTTTTGTCGGATGCAAATAAAGGACTTGGCTTGATTGTCTTTACGGTTCTTTACTTTGCAGCAGCGTATCTAATTTCGCTCAATCCATCAAAAATTTTAGACCGTATCGGCCGTATTTTAACACCAGTCTTTGCGATTTTGATTGTTATCTTGGTTGTCCTAGGAGCTATCAAATACGGTGGAACAAGTCCTCAAGCTGCTTCAGCTGCTTATCAAGCTTCTGCCTTTGGGACAGGCTTCCTAGAAGGATACAATACCTTGGACGCCCTTGCTTCAGTTGCCTTTAGCGTAATCGCAGTTCAAACCTTGAAACAACTTGGATTTTCAAGTAAGAAAGAATACATTTCAACTATTTGGGTGGTTGGTATCGTTGTTGCCCTTGCCTTCAGTGCTCTTTATATCGGTTTAGGTTTCCTTGGAAATCATTTTCCAGTACCAGCTGAAGCGATGAAAGGTGGAACACCAGGTGTTTACATCTTGTCACAAGCCACTCAAGAAATCTTTGGCTCAACAGCTCAACTCTTCCTTGCAGCTATGGTTACCGTAACCTGCTTCACAACAACAGTTGGTTTGATTGTGTCAACAGCTGAGTTCTTTAATGAGCGCTTCTCGCAAATCAGCTACAAGGTTTATGCGACAGCCTTTACCTTGATTGGATTTGCCATTGCTAATTTGGGTCTTGATGCGATTATCAAGTACTCAATCCCTGTACTGGTTATCTTGTACCCAATCACCATTGCCATCGTTATGATTGTCATTGTCAACAAATTTGTTGCCCTTTCAAAACCAGGTATGCAGTTGACAATTGCTGTGGTTACAGCTATTGCCATTGCAAGCGTACTAGGAAGCTCATTTAAAGTTGAGTTTCTTGCAAATCTTGTCAATGCTCTTCCTTTTGCAAAGGCATCTCTTCCATGGTTGGTGCCAGCCATTGTTGGAATCTTGCTCTCATTGGTTCTACCAAACAAGCAAGAAAGCGATGTTTTTGAAATGGAATAATTATTAAAATCACTTTTGTAGTCAAGGCTACAGGAGTGATTTTCTTTTTTTATCCGATGATAAATGTGTTATAATAGGTAGCAAAAGAGGTGAAGAAATGAATCAAACAGTAGAATATATCAAAGAACTGACAGCTATTGCATCGCCAACGGGCTTTACTCGTGAGATTTCGGACTATTTAGTCAAGACTCTAGAAGGTTTTGGTTACCAGCCAGTTCGCACCGCCAAGGGCGGTGTCAATGTGACTATCAAAGGTCAAAATGATGAAGAGCATCGCTATGTGACTGCCCATGTGGATACGCTGGGTGCTATTGTCCGTGCTGTCAAACCAGATGGTCGTCTCAAATTGGACCGTATCGGTGGTTTTCCTTGGAACATGATTGAAGGAGAAAACTGTACCGTTCACGTAGCTAGCACAGGTCAAAAGATATCAGGAACCATTCTTATCCACCAAACTTCTTGCCATGTCTACAAGGATGCAGGAACTGCAGAACGTACGCAGGACAACATGGAAGTGCGTTTGGACGCCAAAGTAACCAATGAAAAAGAAACTCGTGCCTTGGGAATTGAAGTCGGTGATTTTATCAGCTTTGACCCACGAACTGTCGTGACAGAGACAGGTTTTATCAAGTCTCGCCACTTGGATGACAAGGTCAGTGCGGCGATTTTGCTCAATCTCCTTCGCATTTATAAGGAAGAGAAGATTGAATTGCCTGTAACAACCCATTTTGCTTTTTCAGTCTTTGAAGAAGTGGGGCATGGGGCTAATTCTAATATTCCTGCTCAGGTAGTAGAGTATCTGGCTGTGGATATGGGAGCTATGGGAGATGACCAGCAGACAGATGAGTACACAGTGTCTATCTGTGTCAAGGATGCCTCAGGTCCTTATCACTATGACTTCCGTCAACATTTGGTTGCTTTGGCGAAAGAGCAAGATATTCCGTTTAAGCTGGATATCTATCCGTTTTATGGTTCGGATGCTTCAGCGGCTATGTCTGCAGGGGCAGAAGTCAAACATGCCCTTCTTGGTGCTGGTATCGAGTCTAGCCATTCTTATGAGCGCACTCATATTGACTCGGTGGTTGCAACGGAGCGTATGGTTGATACTTACCTTAAGAGCGCATTGGTAGACTAATATGTGTTTGATTTGCCAGAGAATTGAGCTCATCAAGAAGGGAGAAAATCCCTATTTTGTTAAAGAGTTGGAAACAGGCTATCTTGTGATTGGAGATCACCAGTATTTTGCAGGCTATAGTCTCTTTCTAGCCAAGGAACATGTCACCGAATTGCACCATTTGAAAAAGGAGACAAGACTCCGTTTTCTAGAAGAAATGAGTTTAGTCCAAGAGGCAGTTGCCAAGGCCTTTGCTGCTGAGAAAATGAATATCGAACTGCTAGGAAATGGCGATGCCCATCTCCATTGGCATCTTTTTCCTAGACGAAGAGGTGATATGAATGGTTATGGTCTCAATGGACGTGGTCCAGTATGGTGGGTCCCCTTTGAAGAAATGACAGCAGAACCCTACCAAGCAAAAACGGATGAGATTAAAAGATTAGTCGAATGTTTATCATCAGAAGTAGATAAACTATTAGAAATAAAGGAGTAAAGATGAAAAAAAGATACCTAGTCTTGACAGCCTTGCTAGCCTTGAGTCTAGCAGCTTGTTCACAAGAAAAATCAAAAAATGAAGATGGAGCAGCTAAGACAGAACAAACAGCCAAAGCTGATGGAACAGTCGGCAGTAAATCTCAAGGAGCTGCCCAGAAAAAAGCAGAGGTGGTTAACAAAGGAGACTACTACAGCATCCAAGGAAAATACGATGAAATCATCGTAGCCAACAAACACTATCCATTGTCAAAAGACTACAATCCAGGGGAAAATCCAACAGCCAAGGCTGAGTTGGTCAAGCTCATCAAAGCCATGCAAGAGGCAGGGTTCCCAATCAGTGATCATTACAGTGGCTTTAGAAGTTATGAAACTCAGACCAAACTCTATCAAGATTATGTCAATCAAGATGGGAAAGAAGCTGCCGACCGTTATTCTGCTCGACCTGGCTATAGCGAACACCAGACAGGTTTAGCCTTTGATGTGATTGGGACAAATGGTGATTTGGTAACAGAAGAAAAAGCGGCTCAATGGCTCTTGGACCATGCGGCTGATTATGGCTTTGTTGTCCGTTATCTCAAGGGTAAGGAAAAAGAAACCGGCTATATGGCTGAAGAATGGCACCTTCGTTATGTCGGAAAAGAAGCAAAAGAAATAGCTGCAAGTGGTCTCAGTTTGGAAGAATACTATGGATTTGAAGGCGGAGATTACGTCGATTAATACTCTTCGAAAATCTCTTCAAACCACGTCAGCTTCCATCTGCAACCTCAAAACAGTGTTTTGAGCAACCTGCGGCTAGCTTCCTAGTTTGCTCTTTGATTTTCATTGAGTATAAAAAATAAACTTTTCCCTTGCAATTCTAGATAAATAGTGTATAATAGATGAGTATGTGTAAAGCATACTTGTGGGAGGTAAAAATCTCTAATTACCGCCAAAACCACAAAGGAGGATTTAAAAATGGCTAAAAAAGTCGAAAAACTTGTAAAATTGCAAATCCCTGCTGGTAAAGCTACACCAGCTCCACCGGTTGGACCTGCTCTTGGTCAAGCTGGTATCAACATCATGGGATTCACAAAAGAGTTCAACGCTCGTACAGCTGACCAAGCTGGTATGATCATTCCAGTTGTTATCTCAGTTTACGAAGATAAATCATTTACTTTCATCACTAAAACACCACCAGCTGCTGTTCTTTTGAAAAAAGCTGCAGGTGTTGAAAAAGGATCAGGTACACCTAACAAAACTAAAGTTGCTACAGTTACTCGTGCACAAGTACAAGAAATTGCAGAAACTAAGATGCCAGATTTGAACGCAGCAAACGTAGAGTCTGCAATGCGTATGATCGAAGGTACTGCTCGTTCTATGGGATTCACTGTTGTTGACTAATCAATAACACAGTAGAAAATCTCACAGCAGTCTATTAGTTACTTTTTATACTAGGCAAGTGACTGAGGCTTGTACTTGGGTACAGCAAGGGAACTTAACGAAGTAGGAAAAGAAAAATAATAGACTGAAAACCCGCAAGACTTCATCATTTCGAGAAGTGACGTGGGAGATGAAAATCGATTGAACCACTTACAAGGAGAATAGAAAATGGCTAAAAAAAGCAAACAACTTCGTGTTGCTCTTGAGAAAATCGACAGCACAAAAGCATACAGCGTAGAAGAAGCTGTAGCACTTGCAAAAGAAACTAACTTTGCAAAATTTGACGCAACTGTAGAAGTTGCTTACAACTTGAACATCGACGTTAAAAAAGCTGACCAACAAATCCGTGGAGCAATGGTATTGCCAAACGGTACTGGTAAAACTTCACGCGTTCTTGTTTTCGCACGTGGTGCAAAAGCTGAAGAAGCAAAAGCTGCTGGTGCAGACTTTGTTGGTGAAGATGACCTTGTTGCTAAAATCAACGACGGTTGGTTGGACTTCGACGTAGTTATCGCTACACCTGACATGATGGCTCTTGTTGGACGTCTTGGACGTGTCCTTGGACCACGTAACTTGATGCCAAACCCTAAAACTGGTACTGTAACAATGGATGTTGCTAAAGCAGTTGAAGAGTCTAAAGGTGGTAAAATCACTTACCGTGCTGACCGTGCAGGTAACGTTCAAGCAATCATCGGTAAAGTATCATTTGAAGCTGAAAAATTGGTTGAAAACTTCAAAGCTTTCAACGAAACAATCCAAAAAGCAAAACCAGCTACAGCTAAAGGAACTTACGTAACAAATTTGACTATCACAACTACTCAAGGTGTTGGTATCAAGGTTGACGTAAACTCACTTTAATCAGTAGTTTATATCAGAGAACGAGTACGAAAGTACTCGTTTTTTTAGGTGCGACGGGCATTCCGTTCATCTGAGGTGTAAGTCCTCTGTGGGTACCATATACTAGTAAACCCAAAAGTGATTCCCAAGCCTGACTATTGTGAGTAGCTGATCGAGCGGCATTAGGATAGACTGTTTAAGTCTGACGCTGGAAATAAGAATCGGCAGAGAAAGAGATAGAGAAATCTTGGCTATACGAATAGGCACGTGATAGTAAAGCGTATATAGCGGATAAGGAGGCTAGCAACTCTAAAGTACAAATATGTAGTCGTAACCTATATGCGTAAACTACGTGAGCAATTAAATTCGAACTAGAGAGGTGATTAATAGATTTATGCTATAGTCATGGCAGACTGTATGCGTTTGATTATAGTTCATCAAATAATAAATTAGAATTATCAGATAATATAATTTTATGTTATAATAAAGAAAAAATAGAGGTGTTCAAATGTCAGAAGCAGGTCATAAGTTTTTAGCAAAACTGGGGAAAAAACGCTTACGTCCAGGTGGAAAACGTGCCACAGATTGGTTAATTGCAGAAGGAGGATTTTCAAAAGAAAAGAGAATACTAGAGGTTGCGTGTAATAGGGGAACTACAGCAATTGAGTTGGCACAGCGTTTTGGTTGTAAGATAACTGCTGTTGATATGGATGGACAAGCTTTAGAAGTGGCTAAAAAATCTGCTGAAATGGCAGGTGTTAGTCATTTGATCAGATTTGAAAGAGCAAATGCAATGAAACTTCCTTATGGAGATGCTAGTTTTGATATTGTTATAAACGAAGCTATGCTGACTATGCAAGCCGATCAAGCTAAGAAAAAATGTGTAATGGAATATCTAAGGGGTTTAAAATCTGAAGGTCTTCTCTTGACACATGATGTTCTTCTTAAGGAAGCTAAAGAGTCTGTCAGACATGAATTGTCACAAGCAATTCATGTAAATGTAGGTCCTTTAACTCAAGATGGTTGGGAACAGGTGATGATAGAATCAGGTTATCGTGATGTGAAAGTATTGACTGGTGAAATGACATTAATGAAATTATCAGGTATGATTTATGACGAAGGTTGGCTAGGAACTTTGAAAATTTGTGTAAATGCTTGTAAAAAGGAGAATAGAAAGCAGTTTTTAACTATGTATAAAATGTTTGCTAAGAATAAACAGAAACTGGGCTTTATTGCCATGGCTAGTTATAAATCGTCAAATCGTTAGATAATTATTGAAGTTAACTTTTCCTTTTTTCTTTCTTAAAAAATATGCTATAATAGAGAGTAAAAACTTTGAAAGAAAGAAAAAGATGAATTTAAAAGATTACATTGCAACAATTGAAAATTATCCAAAGGAAGGAATTACCTTCCGTGATATCAGTCCTTTGATGGCTGACGGAAATGCTTATAGCTATGCTGTTCGTGAAATCGTTCAGTATGCTACTGACAAGAAAATTGACATGATCGTGGGACCTGAGGCTCGTGGTTTTATCGTGGGCTGTCCAGTTGCCTTTGAGTTGGGAATTGGTTTTGCACCTGTTCGTAAACCAGGAAAATTACCACGCGAAGTCATTTCTGCTGACTATGAAAAAGAGTACGGTGTTGATACCTTGACTATGCACGCGGATGCCATCAAGCCAGGTCAACGTGTTCTTATTGTAGATGACCTCTTGGCAACAGGTGGAACTGTTAAGGCAACTATCGAGATGATTGAAAAACTTGGTGGTGTTGTAGCAGGTTGTGCCTTCCTTGTTGAATTGGATGAATTGAACGGCCGTGAAAAAATCGGTGACTACGATTACAAGGTTCTTATGCATTATTAATGAAAAACAGTCCCTAGGGCTGTTTTCTCTACATTAGGATATAAAAATAGACTATAGCTAGTTAGAGAAAAACTATAATTGAAAACTATATCTTCTTGCAGTATAATAAAGGGACTAAGTGTTTGAGATTTAGTTTCATACTCAATGAAAATCAAAGAGCAAACTAGGAAACTAGTCGCAGGCTGTACTTGAGTACGGCAAGGCAACGTTGACGCGGTTTGAAGAGATTTTCGAAGAGTTTCAAACATATGCAATGATTCCTGAAAAGTACAGTTAGGAGAAGGTTATGCCGATTAGAATTGATAAAAAATTGCCAGCTGTTGAGATTTTACGGACAGAGAATATCTTTGTCATGGATGATCAACGTGCGGCCCACCAAGATATCCGTCCCTTGAAAATTTTGATTTTAAACCTAATGCCCAAAAAAGTGGTCACAGAGACCCAGTTGTTACGGCATTTAGCAAATACTCCTTTGCAATTGGACATAGACTTTCTCTATATGGAGAGCCACCGTTCCAAGACGACTCGTGCAGAGCATATGGAGACTTTTTATAAAACTTTTCCTGAAGTCAAGGACGAGTATTTTGATGGGATGATTATCACAGGGGCTCCGATTGAGCATTTACCATTTGAGGAAGTGGACTATTGGGAGGAATTCAGTCAGGTGCTTGAGTGGTCCAAGACCCATGTCTATTCGACCCTTCATATCTGCTGGGGTGCCCAAGCAGGTCTTTATGCTCGCTATGGAGTTGATAAACACCAGATGGAGCAGAAATTGTCAGGCATTTACCCGCAGGATACCTTGAAAGAGGGCCATCTTCTCTTTCGTGGTTTTGATGATAGCTATGTAGCTCCCCATTCTCGTTATACAGAAATCTATAAGGAAGAGATATTAGGAAAAACCAATCTGGAAATCCTCTCTGAGGGAGAACAAGTCGGCGTTTCGATTTTGGCTAGTCGTGATTTACGAGAAATTTATAGTTTTGGGCATTTGGAATATGACCGTGATACCTTGGCAAATGAATATTTCCGAGATCGTGATGCAGGTTTAGATCCACATATTCCAGAAAATTACTTTAAGGATGATGATGTCAACCAGACACCTTGTCTTTGTTGGTCTTCATCAGCAGCCCTCTTTTTCAGTAACTGGGTGAATTATGCGGTCTATCAGGAAACCCCTTTTGACTGGAAAAAAATAGAAGATGATGCATCTGCATTTGGGTATTTATAAGAGGAATTATGACATATTTAGACGCTTTTAAATCAGGGAACTTGGTTTTACCGAGTGCCCTGCTCTTGCATTTTAAGGAACTCTTTCCTTCTAGCGACGATTTTCTGGTTTGGCAATTTTTCTATTTGCAAAATACGACAGGCTTAGATGAAATGTCTCCAAGCCAGATTGCTGACAGGATTGGCAAGGAAATTTCGGATGTCAATCAGGCTATTTCCAATCTAACGGAGAGGGGACTGCTTCAGTATCGAACCATAGAATTAAATGGTGAAATCGAATTGCTTTTTGATGCTAGTTTAGCTTTGGAACGTTTGGATGACTTACTTGGAGCTGCTCATTCGAGTTCAGATCAGTTGACACCTCAAAACCAGCTCAAGGATTTGGTGGAAACCTTCCAGCAGGAGTTGGGACGCCTGTTGACCCCTTTTGAGATTGAGGATTTGACCAAGACACTAAAGGAAGATGGAACCAGTGCTGACTTGATTAAGGAAGCTCTTCGTGAAGCTGTTTTGAATGGAAAACCAAACTGGAAGTACATCCAGGCGATTTTGAGAAATTGGCGCCATGAAGGGATCAAAAGTGTAGCTCAAATTGAGGCTAAGCGGGCAGAGAGAGAAGCAAGCAATCCTCAGTTGACACAGGTATCGGCAGATTTCAGAAATGCCATGGATCTTTGGAAGGATTAATCCATGCAAGCAGGCTTGAAATCCGAGTAAGATTTGCAAGCTGTGTTTAATTGTGATAAAATAAATAGAAAATAAAATGAAAAAAGAGGTATGTGAAATGTCACGTAAACCATTTATCGCTGGTAACTGGAAAATGAACAAAAATCCAGAAGAAGCAAAAGCATTCGTTGAAGCCGTTGCATCAAAACTTCCTTCATCAGACCTTGTTGAAGCAGGTATCGCAGCTCCAGCAGTTGATTTGACAGCTGTTCTTGCTGCTGCTAAAGGTTCAAACCTTAAAGTTGCTGCTCAAAACTGCTACTTTGAAAATGCAGGTGCTTTCACTGGTGAAACTAGCCCACAAGTTTTGAAAGAAATCGGTACTGACTACGTTGTTATCGGTCACTCAGAACGTCGTGACTACTTCCATGAAACTGACGAAGATATCAACAAAAAAGCAAAAGCAATCTTTGCAAACGGTATGCTTCCAATCATCTGTTGTGGTGAGTCACTTGAAACTTACGAAGCTGGTAAAGCTGCTGAGTTTGTAGGTGCTCAAGTTTCTGCTGCATTGGCTGGATTGACAGCTGAACAAGTTGCTGAATCAGTTATTGCTTACGAGCCAATCTGGGCTATCGGTACTGGTAAATCAGCTTCACAAGACGATGCACAAAAAATGTGTAAAGTCGTTCGTGATGTTGTAGCTGCTGACTTTGGTCAAGAAGTTGCGGACAAAGTTCGTGTTCAATACGGTGGTTCAGTTAAACCTGAGAACGTTGCTTCATACATGGCTTGCCCAGACGTTGACGGTGCCCTTGTTGGTGGTGCGTCACTTGAAGCAGAGAGCTTCTTGGCTTTGCTTGACTTTGTAAAATAATTAGTAAGTAGCAAAAGCTAGGTGGAACAGCATTCAGATGTCTGTTCCATTTTTTTGTAGGGGAGGAAAGATTGAAAACAAAAATTGGAAAAATTGGATTAGCAAGCGCTTTTTTGCTTGGATTGGTTGTCAATCAAGTGGCTGCAAATGAAGCTGAAGTGAAAGCATCTTCAGAAAAAAGCAGTGTTCAAGCTTCTTCTAGTAAGGTAGAAGAAAAGAAATCAGAAACGGCTACAAGTCAAAAAGAAGAGACCATTACAAAAAAAGAAGAGAAAAAAGTAGAGTTCTCTTCTAGTCAGCAGACTGAGAAAAAGGAAGAAGTAAAAGAGACGCGAGCTAGTAGTCATAAAGAAGAAAGTAAGCCAAATTCAACATCAGCACACTGGGAAGGTGACTTCTATGTAAAAGCAGATGGTTCAAAAGCTAAGAGCGAGTGGATTTTCGATACTACCTATAATAGCTGGTTCTATATGAAAGTAGATGGTCGTTATGCCCAAAAAGAATGGCATGGAAACTATTACCTCAAAGCGGGTGGTTACATGGCTAAAAATGAATGGGTTTACGATAATCATTATAATAGCTGGTTCTACCTCAAGGCAGACGGTTCTTATGCAAATCAAGAATGGCAGAAAATCAATGGCAAGTGGTACTATTTTAAGAAATGGGGCTATATGGCTAAAAGTCAGTGGCAAGGAAATTATTTCTTGAATGGTCAAGGTGCCATGATGCAAAATGAATGGCTTTATGACCCAGCTTATTCTTCTTATTTCTACCTTAAGGCAGATGGTTCTTATGCTAATGGACAGTGGCAAAAGATTGATGTCAAGTGGTATTATTTCAAGAAGTGGGGATACATGGCTCAAGATGAGTGGCATGGAAATTACTACCTTACTGAAAGTGGTGCTATGGCAACAGGTGAGTTAATCATGGATGATACTCGCTATACTTTTGCTGATTCAGGGGAACTGAAAGAAAAGAAAGCCTTGAATGTTGGTTGGGTTTATCGAAATGGACACCGTTATTTCTTTAACCATCGTGAAGAACAGGTCGGAACTGACCGTGCTAAGAAGGTTATTGATGTCAGTGAGCATAATGGCCGCATTAGTGATTGGAAAAAGGTTATCCAGGAAAATGGAGTTGATGGTGTTATTGTGCGCTTAGGATACAGCGGTGTAGAAGATAAGGAATTGGCACATAATATTCAAGAATTTAATCGACTAGGTATTCCTTATGGTGTTTATCTTTATACCTATGCAGAAAATGAAACAGATGCTGAGAATGATGCTAAGCAGACTATTGAACTCTTGAAGAAATACAAGATGAACTTATCTTATCCAATCTACTATGATGTTGAAAACTGGGAGTATGAAAATAAATCTAAGAAAGCTCCAGCAGATACAGACACTTGGGTTAAAATTATCAATAAGTATATGGAAACCATGAAGCATGCTGGTTACCAAAACGTGAAAGTTTATAGCTATCGTCAACTTTTGCAAACTCGTTTGAATCATCCAAATATTTTACAACATGTAAACTGGGTTGCAGCTTATACGGATGCGCTTGATTGGAACAATCCTCATTATTCAGGAGAAAAAGGATGGCAATATACTTCATCTGACTCTCTTAAAGGGATTCGAGGACGTGTGGATGTTAGCGTCTGGTATTAAGATGTAAAACTGAGAAAAGAGTGTACAAATTGTATGCTCTTTTCTTTATTTTATCTCTGTTAAGAGAGTTTGAAAGTGACTGGGTTTCATTCTAAAAAATTCTTAAATTATCAGTCTATTGCAACTTTTCTCATGTGAGTCATTTGGCTTGCTATTGGTTTTCCTTAGTAGTATACTAAGGTAGTAATCATTAAGAAGTGGTTACAAAAAATAATAAACGAGGTAAAATAAAATGGTAGAATTGAAAAAAGAAGCAGTAAAAGACGTAACATCATTGACAAAAGCAGAGCCAGTAGCATTGGCAAAAACAAAGGAAGTATTGAACCAAGCTGTTGCTGATTTGTATGTAGCCCATGTGGCATTGCACCAAGTACACTGGTACATGCGTGGCCGTGGTTTTCTTGTGTGGCATCCAAAAATGGATGAGTATATGGAAGCTCTTGATGGTCAATTGGATGAAATCAGTGAGCGTTTGATCACACTTGGGGGAAGCCCATTCTCTACTTTGACAGAATTTCTTCAAAACAGTGAAATCGAAGAAGAAGCTGGTGAATACCGTAATGTTGAAGAAAGCTTGGAACGTGTGCTTGCTATCTACCGTTACTTGTCAGAACTCTTCCAAAAAGGTTTGGATGTCACTGATGAAGAGGGTGATGATGTGACAAACGGTATCTTCTCAGATGCTAAAACTGAAACTGATAAAACAATCTGGATGCTTGCCGCAGAACTTGGACAAGCACCTGGTTTGTAAGAAACAATAATAACATATATAAATCTGTAGGAAATTTCTTACAGATTTTTTCTATTCTGTAAGCTATTCCAAACCAGTCTTTTTTCGAGTTTTTTGATAAAATAGTACTATCAGTGAAAAGGATGGAAGCATGACTAAGAAAATCGTAGCTATTTGGGCCCAGGATGAAGAGGGTGTGATTGGTAAGGACAATCGTCTGCCTTGGCATTTGCCAGCAGAACTGCAACACTTCAAAGAAACAACTCTGAATCATGCTATCTTGATGGGGCGCGTGACCTTTGATGGGATGGGGCGTCGCTTGCTTCCAAAACGGGAGACCTTGATTTTGACTCGTAATCCAGAAGAAAAGATAGATGGGGTTACTACTTTTTATGATGTCCAGTCTGTCTTGGACTGGTATCAGGCTCAAGAAAAGAATCTCTATATTATTGGTGGAAAGCAGATTTTTCAGGCTTTTGAACCCTATTTGGATGAAGTAATTGTCACTCAAATCCATGCTCGGGTGGAGGGAGATACCTATTTCCCTGAGGAGTTTGACTTATCTCTTTTTGAGACAGTTTCAAGCAAATCCTTTACCAAAGATGAGAAAAATCCTTATGATTTTACCATCCAATACCGCAAGAGAAAGGAAGTCTAATGGAACGTAGTATATTTGGTTTTTTCACAGCCATGCTGTGTTTGGTCTGCTTGCTTGCAGGAGCACAGGCTTTTCGTAAAAAGCGCTATGGACTTTCTGTCCTGCTCTGGTTAAATGCATTTACCAATTTGGTCAATAGTATCCATGCTTTTTACATGACCTTATTTTAGATAGAATGACAGTATAGAATAGAACGGAAGGAAATCATGCCTACAAATAGGAATAATGATATGATGGTTTATTGCTCATTTTGTGGCAAAAGCCAAGAAGAAGTACAAAAAATAATCGCTGGGAACAACGCCTTTATCTGTAATGAATGTGTGGAGTTGGCTCAGGAAATCATTCGAGAGGAGTTGGCAGAAGAAGTCTTGGCAGACTTGTCTGAAGTTCCAAAACCAATCGAACTCCTCCATATCTTGAACCACTACGTAATCGGTCAAGATCGTGCCAAGCGTGCCTTGGCAGTAGCTGTTTACAACCACTACAAACGCATCAATTTCCACGATACGCGTGAAGAGTCAGAAGATGTGGATTTGCAGAAGTCAAACATCTTGATGATTGGCCCAACTGGTTCAGGGAAAACTTTCTTGGCCCAGACCTTGGCTAAGAGCTTGAATGTACCTTTTGCGATTGCGGATGCGACAGCTCTGACTGAGGCTGGTTATGTGGGTGAGGACGTGGAAAATATCCTCCTCAAACTCTTGCAAGCTGCTGACTTTAACATCGAACGTGCAGAGCGTGGGATTATCTACGTGGATGAAATTGACAAGATTGCTAAGAAGAGCGAGAACGTATCGATCACACGTGATGTTTCTGGTGAAGGTGTGCAACAAGCCCTTCTCAAGATTATCGAGGGGACCGTTGCTAGTGTTCCGCCTCAAGGTGGACGCAAGCATCCGCAACAAGAGATGATTCAAGTGGATACTAAAAATATCCTCTTCATCGTGGGTGGTGCTTTTGATGGTATTGAAGAAATCGTCAAACAACGTCTGGGAGAAAAAGTCATCGGATTTGGTCAAAATAATAAAGCAATTGATGAAAACAGCTCTTACATGCAAGAAATCATCGCAGAAGATATTCAAAAATTTGGTATTATCCCTGAGTTGATTGGACGTTTGCCTGTCTTTGCTGCTCTTGAGCAATTGACGGTTGATGACTTGGTTCGTATCTTGAAAGAGCCAAGAAATGCCTTGGTTAAACAATATCAAACCTTGCTTTCTTATGATGATGTCGAGTTGGAATTTGACGACGAAGCCCTTCAAGAAATCGCCAATAAGGCCATCGAACGGAAGACAGGTGCGCGTGGTCTTCGCTCAATTATTGAAGAAACCATGCTAGACGTCATGTTTGAAGTACCGAGTCAGGAAAATGTGAAATTGGTTCGCATCACAAAAGAAGCTGTCGATGGAACGGATAAACCAATCTTGGAAACAGCCTAGAGGTGACTATGGAAATCAATACACACAATGCTGAAATCTTGCTCAGTGCGGCGAATAAATCCCACTACCCACAGGATGAACTGCCAGAGATTGCCCTAGCAGGGCGTTCAAATGTTGGCAAGTCTAGCTTTATCAACACCATGCTGAACCGCAAGAATCTAGCCCGAACATCGGGGAAACCTGGTAAAACTCAGCTGCTGAACTTCTTTAACATTGATGATAAGATGCGCTTTGTGGATGTGCCTGGTTATGGCTATGCCCGTGTTTCTAAAAAGGAACGTGAAAAGTGGGGGAGCATGATTGAGGAGTACCTAACGACTCGGGAAAATCTCCGTGCAGTGGTCAGTCTAGTTGACCTTCGTCATGACCCGTCAGCAGATGATGTGCAGATGTACGAATTTCTTAAGTATTATGAGATTCCAGTCATCATTGTGGCGACCAAGGCAGACAAGATTCCACGTGGTAAATGGAACAAGCACGAATCAGCAATCAAAAAGAAATTAAACTTTGACCCAAGTGACGACTTTATCCTCTTTTCATCTGTCAGCAAGGCAGGGATGGATGAAGCTTGGGATGCAATCTTAGAAAAATTGTGAGGAAAAGAAAATGGCAAAAACAATTCATACAGACAAAGCTCCAAAGGCTATTGGACCATATGTTCAAGGAAAAATCGTTGGCAACCTTTTGTTTGCTAGTGGTCAAGTTCCCCTATCTCCTGAAACTGGGGAAATCGTTGGAGAAACGATCCAAGAACAGACAGAACAAGTCTTGAAAAACATCGGTGCTATTTTGGCAGAGGCAGGAACTGACTTTGACCATGTTGTCAAAACAACTTGTTTCTTGAGTGATATGAACGACTTTGTTCCTTTTAACGAGGTTTACCAAACGGCCTTTAAAGAGGAATTTCCAGCTCGTTCAGCTGTGGAGGTAGCTCGTCTTCCTCGTAATGTAAAAGTCGAAATCGAAGTCATCGCAGAGATTGGATAAGCTAGTTGAAGTTTGGTTCTGCCAAACTTCTTTTGATATAAGGAGAAAAAGATGACAAAGAAACAACTTCACTTGGTGATTGTGACAGGAATGAGTGGTGCAGGGAAAACAGTTGCCATTCAGTCCTTCGAAGATTTGGGTTATTTTACTATTGATAATATGCCTCCAGCTCTCTTGCCTAAGTTTTTGCAGTTGGTGGAAACAAAGGAAGACGACCATAAGTTGGCCTTGGTAGTAGATATGCGTAGCCGTTCTTTCTTCTCAGAGATTCAAGATGTTTTGGATGAGTTGGAAAACAAGGAAGAACTGGACTTTAAAATTCTCTTTTTGGATGCAGCTGATAAAGAATTGGTCGCGCGCTACAAGGAAACTAGACGGAGTCACCCATTAGCTGCAGATGGACGGATTTTAGACGGAATCAAGTTGGAACGTGAACTCTTGGCACCTTTGAAAAATATGAGTCAAAATGTTGTGGATACGACAGAACTTACTCCACGTGAGCTGCGCAAAACCCTTGCAGAGCAGTTTTCAGATCAGGAACAAGCCCAGTCTTTCCGTATCGAAGTCATCTCTTTTGGATTTAAATATGGAATTCCGATTGATGCAGACTTGGTCTTTGACGTCCGATTCTTGCCAAATCCCTACTACCTACCAGAACTGCGTAATCAAACGGGTGTGGATGAACCTGTTTATGATTATGTCATGAACCATCCTGAGTCAGAAGATTTTTATCAACATTTGTTGGCCTTGATTGAGCCAATTTTGCCAAGTTACCAAAAGGAAGGGAAGTCCGTTTTGACCATTGCCATGGGCTGTACAGGAGGACAACACCGTAGTGTGGCCTTTGCTAAACGCTTGGCGCAGGACTTATCCAAGAATTGGCCTGTTAATGAAGGGCACCGCGACAAAGACCGAAGAAAGGAAACGGTAAACCGTTCATGAGAAAACCAAAGATAACGGTGATTGGTGGAGGGACTGGAATCCCCGTCATTCTAAAAAGTCTGCGGGAAAAAGATGTGGAAATCGCTGCTATCGTAACGGTGGCGGATGATGGTGGTTCTTCAGGTGAACTCAGAAAAAATATGCAACAATTGACACCGCCAGGTGATCTCCGCAATGTACTTGTAGCCATGTCGGATATGCCTAAGTTTTATGAGAAAGTCTTTCAGTATCGCTTCTCTGAAGATGCTGGAGCCTTTGCTGGCCATCCATTGGGCAATCTCATTATCGCTGGCCTGTCAGAAATGCAGGGTTCGACCTACAATGCCATGCAGTTGCTGAGCAAATTTTTCCATACAACTGGAAAGATTTATCCTTCCAGTGACCATCCTTTGACCCTACACGCAGTCTTTCAGGATGGGACAGAAGTGGCTGGAGAGAGTCATATTGCAGACCATCCAGGCATGATTGACCATGTCTATGTGACCAATACCCTCAATGATGATACGCCTCTGGCTAGCCGTCGAGTAGTGCAGACCATTCTTGAAAGTGACATGATTGTCCTCGGACCTGGTTCTCTCTTTACCTCGATTTTGCCCAATATCGTGATTAAGGAAATCGGGCAGGCGCTTTTGGAAACCAAGGCAGAAATCGCCTATGTCTGCAATATCATGACCCAACGTGGGGAGACGGAACACTTTACAGATAGTGACCATGTGGAAGTCTTGCATCGTCACCTTGGCCGACCTTTTATCGACACTGTCTTGGTGAATATCGAAAAAGTGCCTCAGGAATACATGAATTCCAACCGTTTTGATGAATACTTGGTGCAGGTGGAACATGATTTTGCTGGTCTTTGTAAGCAAGTTCCGCGTGTGATTTCATCCAACTTCCTTCGTCTGGAAAATGGGGGTGCCTTCCACGATGGAGATTTGATCGTGGATGAGTTGATGCGCATTATAAAGGTGAGAAAATGAGTTTCACAGTAGCAGTAAAAGAAGAAATTCTAGGTCAGCACCATCTGAGCCGGCATGAATTATCTGCCATTATCAAGATGTCTGGTAGCATCGGTCTTTCGACTTCGGGCTTGACCTTGTCTGTCGTGACAGAAAATGCCAAACTGGCTCGGCACCTCTATGAGTCCTTTCTCCATTTCTACGAAATCAAATCGGAAATCCGACACCACCAACGGAGCAATCTTCGTAAGAATCGGGTCTATACCGTTTTTACAGATGAAAAGGTGCAGGACTTATTGAGTGATTTGCACTTGGCAGACTCGTTCTTTGGTCTGGAAACAGGTATTGATGGGGCGATTTTATCAGACGAGGAAGCAGGCCGTGCCTATCTCTGTGGCGCTTTCTTGGCAAATGGCAGCATTCGTGACCCTGAGTCAGGCAAGTACCAGTTGGAAATCAGTTCTGTTTATCTGGACCACGCGCAAGGGATTGCCTCTCTTCTCCAGCAGTTTTTACTGGATGCCAAGGTGCTTGAACGCAAGAAGGGGGCTGTGACCTATCTCCAGCGAGCCGAAGATATTATGGACTTCTTGATTGTCATCGGAGCCATGAAGGCGCGTGATGATTTTGAGCGAGTTAAGATTTTACGAGAAACCCGTAACGACCTTAATCGTGCTAATAATGCTGAAACGGCGAATATTGCTCGGACAGTTTCTGCCAGCATGAAGACTATCAACAATATCAGCAAAATCAAAGATATCATGGGCCTAGAAAATCTACCAGTAGATTTGCAGGAGGTAGCGCAGTTGCGAATTCAGCACCCAGATTACTCTATCCAGCAGTTAGCAGATAGTCTCAGCACTCCTCTGACCAAAAGTGGTGTTAACCACAGACTCAGAAAAATCAATAAGATAGCCGATGAGTTATAAAGATATAAAACACCTCTTTCTTGACAATTAAATAGAGTATGTGAGATAATAAAGGGGAATTGAGAAGTTCTAGCATTTTAGTGCTAACAGAAATCCCCTCGGTACTGCAATACTGAGGGGATTTTTTTCTGGGTTAGATAGCACTAACCAGGAAGGTTACTTGTCGAAGTGATCGTCTAACCAACGAGTCACCAGCCATGAGATGATACTCTCGATGACTGCGATAAGTACTATTTTGAGAAGTTCTAGCATCTGTAATACCTCCTTTTCCAAGGCGTATTGTTAGTGCCGTCCCTATTATATCACATGTTTTATCAGTTTGATAGGCATTTTTATTTTTGTTAAAGAAGGGGGAAATATGATCTAACAAATTAGCCGATGAACTATAAAACCACGAATCCTATGTGACTCGTGGTTCTTTTTCTATAAACTAGTAGAGTGTTTTGGTTGTACTTTTTGCTCAGGGTCAATGTAATTAATAGCATTGTTTACAGCAGTCGGTGCTTCCCCTAGACCTGTCGCAATCAGATCAATTTTTCCGTCATAGTAGCAGCAGTCACCGATAGCATAGATACCTGCTTGGCTGGATTCCTGTTTGCTGTTGACGATAATCTTGTGGCGGTTGAGGTCAAGGCCCCAGTTTTTAAGGTTACCGACAGAAGATTTGAAACCATAGTTGACAAAGAGGTGATCTAAGTCAATCGTTTCTGTTTCATCAGATTTGACTTTTGTGATTTCTAACTTGTCAAGCGTTTTTCCATCTCCAAGTAGTTGGCTAGGGACGAATGGTGTCTTGATGGTCACAGAAGATTCCTGTAAGGCTTGGACACTGTGTTCCAAGGCGCGGAAATTATCTCTACGGTGGACAAGGGTAGTTGGCGCAATTTTTTCAAAAGCTAAAGCCCAATCAACAGCTGAGTCCCCACCACCCAGAATCGTCACTTTCTTACCAGCGTATTGCTGAATGTTAGAAACGTGGTAGTGGATATTTTCATAGCCCTCAACGCCTTCTAGTTCCAGCGGACGTGGTTTGAAGGCACCACCCCCCATAGCAATGATAACAGTTTTAGACAGATGACTTCCTTTAGAAGTTGTGATGACAAATCCTTCTTCTTGTTTTTCAATCTCAAGAACCGTTTCGTTGAGATGAATAGGGGTATCAAAGCCATTTAATTGCTCGATTAGACGGTTAGTCAACTCTTCTCCAGTCAGGTTTGGGAAACCCGGGACGTCTAAAATTTCCTTTTCAGGGTAGAGAATAGCAGGTTGTCCACCTAGTTGGGGAAGAGAGTCGATGATTTGAACCTTGGCTTGGCGTAGGTGGGCATAGAAGGCCGCAAAAAGACCGACAGGACCACCACCTACAATGGTAATATCATAGAGTTGAGACATGGTTTCTCCTTTGTTTTTTCTAGTCATACTCTTCGAAAATCAAATTCAAACCACGTCAGCGTCGCCTTACCGTACTCAAGTACAGCCTGCGGCTAGCTTCCTAGTTTGCTCTTTGATTTTCATTGAGTATCAGTTTATTTTATCATATTTTTTCCTTAATTTAAAATGAAGTAGGATAGGGAAAAAAATGCCAGAAAAATGGTATAATAGAAAGGAACGTGTTTGGACAGAGAGGAGACAGCAGATGAACTTTCAACAATTATCCAACCTGCAATATTGGACTAGCTTGTTTTCTAGTCCTTGGAGTATTGCCATCAATCTGTTTGATATTTTGATTGTGACCTATGTTTTGTATCGTTTTACAAAAGCGATAGCTGGTACCAAGATTATGATTTTGGTGCGGGGGGTCTTGATTTTTGTATTAGCCCAGGTTGTGGCCAATATCCTTGGTTTAACCACGATTTCTTGGTTGATTAATCAGATTATCACTTATGGAGTCATTGCTGTGGTTGTTATCTTCTCTCCAGAAATTCGAACTGGTTTGGAACGTTTGGGAAGGGCGACAGATTTCTTTTCTACTACTCAAATAAGTGCAGAAGAGCAAATGATTCGTGCCTTTGCCAAGTCAGTTGAATACATGAGTCCTCGTAAGATAGGTGCTCTGGTTGCCATTCAACGGGTTCGAACCTTGCAAGAATATATTGCGACAGGAATTCCCTTGGATGCCAAAATTTCGGCAGAACTCCTCATCAATATTTTTATTCCCAACACTCCTCTACATGATGGTGCTGTGATTATCAGAGAAAATCGGATTGCAGTCACCTCTGCCTATCTGCCCTTGACAGAAAGTACAGGGATTTCCAAGGAATTTGGAACCAGACACCGGGCTGCTATCGGTTTATCAGAAGTGTCTGATGCATTGACCTTCATTGTCTCAGAGGAAACAGGTGGTATTTCTATTACCTACAATGGGGTCTTCAAGCATGATTTGACGATTGAAGAATTTGAAGCAGAGCTACGAACAATTCTTCTGCCAGCTGTTGAGGAAAAAGTCAGTTTCAAGGACCGTTTGCTAGGAGGTTGGAAATATGAGAAAAAATAGTCTATATATCATTTCATCTCTCTTTTTTGCTTGTGTCTTATTCATTTATGCAACGTCGACCAACTTTCAAAATAGCAATACCACAAGGCAGGTCAAATCGGAGACCTATACCAATACGATAGCAAATGTTCCCATCGATATTCACTATGATGATGATCAGTATTTCATTAGCGGATTTGCATCAGAAGTTTCAGTTGTGTTGACAGGTGCCAATCGTGTGACCTTGGCCAGTGAAATGCAGGAAAGTACTCGTAAGTTTAAGGTGACAGCGGATTTGATAGATGCTAGTATTGGAACGATTGAAGTTCCTTTGAACATTGAAAATCTTCCTAGTGGATTGACCGCTGTGGCAACGCCTCAAAAGATTACAGTGAAAGTTGGGAAGAAGGTTAAGCGAGATGGGATGATTGTTGTGCCACAAGTTGACCAAAGCCAGATTGATCCCAAGCTACAACTTGATAGTGTAACCGTGTCAAATGAACGCGTTTCGGTCACAACTGACCAGGAAACATTAGCTAAGATTGATAAAGTTATTGCGCTTTTACCAACCAGCGAACGCATAACAGGTAATTACAGTGGTTCAGTACCTTTGCAGGCAATCGACCGCAATGGGGTTGTATTACCAGTAGTTATCACTCCGTTTGATACAACAATGAAGGTCACTACAAAGCCTGTGACACCAAGTTCAAGCACATCAAATTCAAGTACAAGTAGTTCATCGGAGACATCTTCGTCAACAAAAGCAACTAGTTCAAAAACGAATTAAAATAGGAAAAGGATTTTATAAAAATGGGTAAATATTTTGGGACTGATGGAGTCCGTGGAGAAGCTAATGTAGAACTAACACCAGAATTGGCCTTTAAACTAGGACGTTTTGGAGGCTATGTTCTTAGTCAACATGAAACGGAAGCACCGAAAGTCTTTGTAGGACGTGACACACGTATTTCTGGGGAAATGCTAGAATCTGCCTTGGTGGCAGGTCTCCTTTCAGTAGGAATTCACGTTTATAAACTCGGTGTTCTGGCAACACCAGCAGTAGCTTACTTGGTCAAAACTGAAGGAGCAAGTGCAGGAGTCATGATTTCTGCTAGCCATAATCCAGCCCTTGATAATGGGATTAAGTTCTTTGGTGGTGATGGTTTTAAACTAGATGACGAAAAAGAAGCAGAAATTGAAGCCTTGTTAGATGCTGCAGAAGATACTCTTCCTCGTCCAAGTGCTGAAGGCTTGGGAACCTTGGTAGATTATCCAGAAGGCTTGCGTAAGTATGAGGGCTACCTTGTCTCAACTGGAACTTCTCTTGATGGAATGAAGGTTGCCTTGGATACAGCCAATGGTGCCGCTTCTACAAGTGCCCGTCAAATCTTTGCAGACCTTGGAGCTCAATTGACTGTTATAGGGGAAACACCAGATGGTCTTAATATCAACCTTAATGTTGGTTCAACACACCCAGAAACCCTTCAAGAAGTGGTCAAAGAAAGCGGATCAGCTATTGGTTTGGCCTTTGACGGAGACAGTGACCGCTTGATTGCTGTTGATGAAAATGGGGACATCGTTGATGGTGACAAAATCATGTACATCATCGGGAAATATCTTTCTGAAAAAGGACAATTGGCTCAAAATACAATCGTGACAACTGTTATGTCCAACCTTGGTTTCCACAAGGCCTTGGACCGTGAAGGCATTAACAAGGCAGTCACTGCAGTTGGCGACCGCTACGTTGTTGAAGAAATGAGAAAATCAGGCTACAACCTTGGTGGTGAACAGTCTGGTCACGTCATCTTGATGGACTACAATACAACAGGTGATGGTCAATTATCAGCTGTCCAATTGACAAAAATCATGAAGGAAACTGGTAAGAGCTTGTCAGAGTTGGCAGCAGAAGTAACCATTTATCCACAAAAATTAGTCAATATCCGAGTGGAAAATGCCATGAAGGAAAAGGCTATGGAAGTGCCAGCTATCAAGGCTATCATCGAAAAGATGGAAGAAGAAATGGCGGGGAATGGTCGTATTCTTGTTCGCCCAAGTGGAACAGAACCCCTCTTGCGTGTCATGGCAGAAGCGCCTACAACAGAAGAAGTAGACTACTATGTTGATACCATCGCAGACGTAGTTCGAGCTGAAATCGGGATTGACTAAATCCAAGAAAACTAGATGAAAATAAAAAATTATGGTACAATAGCTTATAATATTGTAGCCAAGGGAGAAAGACATGAATCTTAAACGTGAACAAGAATTTGTTAGTCAGTATCATTTTGATGCGCGTAATTTTGAATGGGAAAATGAAAATGGAGCTCCTGAAACTAAGGTGGATGTAAACTTCCAATTGCTCCAACATGACCAAGACAATCAAGTGACTTCCTTGATTGTCATCTTGACATTTATGATTGTATTTGATAAGTTTGTCATCAGTGGAACCATTTCACAAGTGAACCATATCGATGGCCGTATTGTTAACGAACCAAGTGAATTGAACCAAGAAGAAGTGGAAACCTTGGCTCGTCCATGTTTGAATATGCTCAACCGTTTAACTTACGAAGTAACTGAAATTGCATTAGACTTACCAGGAATCAATTTGGAGTTCTAATATGAAATTAGCTGTTATCACAGATTCCTCTGCCTATCTCAGTGCAGATACCTTGCAAAGAGAAGATTTATTTGTCTTGGATATTCCTGTCAATATTGATGGTGAGGAGTATGTCGAAGGCATCAATCTGACTGCTGAGGAATTTTACCAAAAAATGGCTCAGGCCTCTGAATTGCCTAAGACCAGTCAACCAAGTATTGCCAAGTTAGATGAGATTCTAACTTCGCTCAAAGAACAAGGTTATACACATGCTTTGGGACTTTTCCTATCTTCTGGAATTTCAGGTTTTTACCAAAATATCCAGTATATGGTGGATGACTATGAGGGCTTAACCATTGCTTTTCCAGACACTTTGATCACAAGTGCTCCTCTGGGTATCATGGTTGAAAGTGTCTTTAACTGGCGAGACCAGGGCGATGACTTTGCCATTATTCAGGATAAGCTAGCTATTCAAATTAGTCACACATCTGCTTTCATCATGGTCGATGATTTGGATCATTTGGTAAAAGGGGGACGCCTTTCAAATGGAGCTGCGATTTTGGGCAATCTGTTAAGCATTAAGCCAATCCTCTATTTCAATGACCAAGGTGTGATTGAAGTTTACGAAAAAGTTCGCACTGAAAAGAAAGCAACAAAGCGCTTAATTGAGATTATCAAGGAAGCCACAGCTTCAGGCCAATACCGTATCATTGTCATTCACGGCAATGCTCCTGAAAAGGCTGAGGAATTGCGTCAGCACTTGCTTGAATCTGGAGTAGGTACGGATATTTCACTTGCTACATTTGGTAGTGTTATTGGAACACACCTAGGAGCAGGAAGTATTGCTTTAGGTTATATTCCAGTGATTTAGTTGACGCTTCTAGACTAGTTAAGAAATCTTGTATCATAGCAATTGAACACGGACTACCTGCCTCTTAAAAAAAGATGCCTGTCTTGGCTTTCATGGAAAGTCAGCGCCATCCCCTATTTTTCATGGGCAGCTAAGGTCCTTTGTATCTTGATAATTGAACACGCCTGGAATCCTGTGTGAAAAAGATAGTTCTTCCAAGGAGTATTTACTCCTTGATCAGAACTCCTATTTTCACTTTGTGCTCTTACAGGCTTTGTATCTTAGAAATTGAACACGGACTACCTGCCTCTTGAAAAAAGATGCCTGTCTTGGCTTTCATGGAAAGTCAGCGTCATTCCTTATTTTTCAAGGGCAGCTATCGTCCTTTGTATCTTAGTCAGGAGTAGAGATGAGTATTCGAGTAATTATTGCTGGTTTTAAGGGAAAGATGGGCCAAGCTGCTTGTCAGATGGTCTTGGCTGATTCAGACTTGGACTTGGTAGCAGTTTTGGATCCTTTTGAGTCTGCATCTGAGTGGCAAGGAATTCCAGTATTCAATGATAAAAATGACTTAGCAGGCTTTGATGCCCATGTTTGGGTAGACTTTACTACACCAGCTGTTGCCTATGAGAATACACGCTTTGCTCTTGAAAATGGCTTTGCTCCAGTAGTTGGAACAACAGGTTTCACAAGTGAAGAAATTGCAGAGCTAAAAGCATTTTCTCGTGAACAAAATTTGGGTGGTTTGATCGCTCCAAATTTTGCCTTGGGTGCTGTTTTACTCATGCAATTTGCAAGGCAGGCTGCTAAATATTTCCCAAATGTGGAGATTATCGAGCTTCATCATGACAAGAAAAAGGATGCTCCGAGTGGAACAGCTATAAAAACAGCTGAGTTGATGGCAGAAGTTCGAGAGTCTATTCAGCAAGGTGCGCCTGATGAGGAAGAATTGATTGCAGGTGCCCGTGGTGCTGACTTTGATGGCATGCGGATTCACTCAGTTCGTTTACCAGGCTTGGTAGCCCATCAGGAAGTCATCTTTGGCAATCAGGGAGAAGGATTGACCCTCCGTCATGACTCCTATGATCGCAGCTCCTTCATGACAGGGGTGAATTTGGGAATCAAAGAAGTTGTCAAGCGTCATGAGCTTGTCTATGGATTAGAACACTTATTATGAGATTAACGCAAATGCCTTCTGAATTTCAGAAGGCTTTACCAGTATTAGAAAAAATTAAAGAAGCAGGCTTTGAAGCCTATTTTGTTGGAGGCTCTGTTCGAGATGCCCTCCTCAATCGTCCCATACACGATGTGGACATTGCGACGTCTTCTTATCCAGAAGAGACCAAGCAGATTTTTCCGCGAACGGCTGATATCGGAATCGAGCACGGAACTGTCTTGGTTTTAGATGGGGATGAAGAGTACGAAGTAACCACATTCAGAACAGAAGACGTCTATGTAGACTATCGCAGACCGAGTTCGGTTTCCTTTGTGCGCTCGCTAGAAGAAGACCTCAAGCGCCGTGATTTTACAGTCAATGCCTTTGCCTTGGATGAGACAGGAGAAATCGTTGACTTATTCCATGGTTTAGAGGATTTGGAAAACCAAGTCTTGCGAGCAGTTGGAGTGGCTAGTGAGCGTTTCAACGAAGATGCTTTACGTATTATGCGTGGTTTTCGTTTTCAGGCCAGTCTCGGTTTTAAACTTGAGTCAGAAACTTTTGTGGCGATGAAGACTTTGACGCCACTCTTGGAGAAAATTTCTGTGGAGCGTACCTTCGTTGAGTTTGATAAGCTCTTGCTGGCACCTTTTTGGCGAGTTGGTCTGGCTTCCATGATTGAGAGTCGAGCTTATGACTATCTTCCAGATATGGCAGGGAGCCAGGACAAGCTCAACAGACTGTTTGATTTGGAGACTGAGTTCACTTTTGAATCTTCTGAACAAGCCTGGGCGGCTCTATTGTGGGCTTTGGAGATTAAAGATGCACAGCCATTTTTGAAAGCTTGGAAAACCTCACGCCAGTTTGCCAAGCAGGTTCAGGATTTGCTGACCATTTTGGCTTTGCGAGAAGAAGGAGAGCTGAGCAAGCGCGATTGTTACCGCTTTGACTTGGATTCCCTTCTACAAGCTGAAAATCTTCGTCAGGCCCAAGGAAAAGAAGTCAACCCACAAGCTATCACAGAAACTTACCATAGTTTGACCATTCATGACAAGAAAGAAATTCAGATTAACGGTGGAATTTTGATTAAGGAATATGGTTACCAGCCAGGACCAGACTTGGGAGAGATTTTAACAGAGATTGAGTTTGCCATTGTCGATGGAGAGTTGGAAAATGATCGTCAAGCAATCCATGCTTACCTGAGGGAGAAAAAATGAGTGATTTTATCGTTGAAAAACTAAGCAAATCCGTCGGAGACAAGACCGTTTTTAAGGATATTTCCTTTATCATCCATGACTTGGATAGAATCGGTCTAATCGGTGTCAATGGGACGGGTAAGACCACCCTTTTAGACGTCCTTTCTGGCGTTTCTGGCTTTGATGGGGATGTCAGTCCCTTTTCGGCTAAGAATGACTACAAGATTGGCTACTTGACCCAGAATCCTGATTTTGATGATAACAAGACGGTCTTGGATACGGTTCTCTCCAGCGACCTCAAGGAAATCCAGCTCATTCGTGAGTATGAGTTAATCATGCTCAACTACAGTGAGGACAAGCAGGCTCCTTTGGAACGGGTCATGGCAGAGATGGATTCTCTCCAAGCCTGGGAAATTGAAAGCCAGGTCAAGACGGTTCTCAGCAAGTTGGGTATTCAGAACTTATCTACTCCTGTTGGGGAATTGTCAGGTGGTCTAAGAAGACGTGTCCAGTTGGCGCAAGTTCTCCTAGGAAACCACGACCTCTTGCTTCTGGACGAGCCGACCAACCACCTGGACATTGCGACCATCGAGTGGCTGACACTTTTTTTGAAAAATTCCAAGAAGACTGTTCTCTTTATCACCCACGATCGTTATTTCCTAGATGCACTATCAACGCGGATTTTCGAGTTGGACCGAGCAGGCTTGACCGAGTATCAGGGAAATTATCAGGACTATGTTCGCCTCAAGGCTGAACAAGATGAGCGTGACGCTGCCCTTCTCCACAAGAAAGAACAACTCTATAAGCAAGAACTGGCCTGGATGCGTAGACAACCGCAAGCGCGTGCGACCAAGCAACAAGCCCGTATCAATCGTTTCCATGACTTGAAAAAGGAAGTTTCAGGTGGCGTTGCTGATACAGACTTGACCATGAACTTTGAAACCAGTCGGATTGGGAAGAAAGTCATCGAGTTTCAGGATGTTTCCTTTGCCTATGAAAACAAGCCAATTTTGCAAGATTTTAATCTCTTGGTGCAAGCCAAAGACCGTATCGGAATCGTTGGGGATAATGGTGTCGGGAAGTCAACTCTGCTTAATCTCATCGCAGGAAGTCTTGAGCCGACTAAAGGTCAAGTTATCATCGGTGAGACGGTTCGCATCGCCTATTTTTCTCAACAAATTGAAGGTTTGGATGAAAGCAAACGGGTTATCAATTACCTGCAGGAAGTAGCAGAAGAGGTTAAGACCAGTGGTGGTTCTACGACTTCCATTGCAGAGTTGCTAGAGCAGTTTCTCTTCCCACGTTCGACGCATGGAACCTTGATTGAGAAATTGTCTGGTGGAGAGAAAAAACGCCTTTATCTTCTCAAATTGCTTTTGGAAAAACCCAATGTTCTTCTTTTGGACGAGCCGACAAATGACCTAGATATTGCGACCTTGACAGTTTTGGAAAATTTCTTGCAGAGCTTTTCAGGTCCTGTATTGACAGTTAGCCACGACCGTTATTTCCTGGATAAGGTAGCGACCAAGATTCTCGCTTTTGAGGATGGCAAGATTCGTCCTTTCTTTGGTCATTATACTGACTATCTTGATGAAAAAGTCTTTGAAACAGAGATGGCCAATCAAGTGCAAAAAGTTGAAAAGGAAAAAGTCGTCAAGGTTCGAGAAGACAAGAAACGGATGACCTACCAAGAAAAGCAGGAGTGGGCAAGTATTGAAGGTGACATCGAAGCCTTAGAAAACCGCATCTCTTCTATAGAGGAAGAAATGCTAGCAAATGGGTCTGACTTTGGCAAACTGGCTACTCTTCAAAAAGAACTAGATGAGAAAAACGAAGCACTCCTTGAAAAATACGAACGTTATGAATATTTAAGTGAGTTGGCATGATGGAAGAAAAAATCATTAAACGTAGTCCCAAGAAAATCATTTGGAATGCCTTGTTTGGCCTAGCTTCGGTGCTTTTCTTCTTGTTACCTCTCTCTTATCTCCATTTGTACTCTCAAAAGGGAACTAAACTTCATACGATAAGTCTTTTGTTTATGCTGGTTTTACTTTTTTTTGGTGTAGTAGTAGTTTATCTGACTTACAGACTTTTAAGTTTGGACAAGGAATATTTGAGATTTACTGTTCAGGGATTTTACTACAAACCGAATCCAAAGAAACCCAGTCATTTCTACGCTTGGGCTGATGTAGAGGAATTTTCCTTCTCTCGGATTCGAGGGAAGTATAGGGATTCTTATCGGATTGAAGTCTATTTTAAAAACAAGGAAAATGTGAAATCCCAATCCTTTCTAACACTGCTGAAGAGAAGGATTCTCCCTTTTTATCCGTCAGCAGATTTGATCATCCCTATCTTTCTGCTAGATGTAGGACTTCCTGAAAGGGTCTACGAGACCATGAAGTACTATGAAAGAGAATGGCGCATCGAACAAAATCGTCAAGCAAGAAAAAAGGCAAAACAAGCTTCGAAAAGCAAATCTTCCAAACCGTCATAGTCTGTCTTTGCTTAAAGTAGAATAATCAAAAAGGCCCTATCCACTGGATAGGGTCACTGTTTGTCTTCTTTTTTAGTTTCCTGATGGAAGATGTTTTGCCAAGTCTCATGGCGACGCCAGATACTGGTGTGGACGATGCCATCTAGCTCATAGCAAATGAGCTTGGTTTTCTGACTAATGGAAGTGATTTGAATATCCTTAATAGCAGCTTTAAGTTCTTTTTCGGCTTGATAAGCGACTTTATCCATCTGCTCTCCATCTTGACGGATATAGAGAAAGTCCTCAGCAAGGAGTTCTTCTAGCTGATTTCCTTGGTCAATCAATTGCTCACGCATGAGCAGTTTTTTGTAGACATTGTCTAAAATCTCGTCCTCAGGGATAGGTGCTGGCTCGATATGGACATCGGTATCAAAGACTCCAAAACGCTCTTCCAGCATAGACTCGACTTGATCCGCAATCTCGTGACTTTCATAAACCGACAAGTCAGGATTCATTTCTAGCGTAATATCCAGGTAGATGTTACTACCGTAGGTACGACCTCTTTGGGACTTAACCTTACTGATTTTGGGAATTTCCATGATAGCCTTTTGATAATCCTCAAGCAGACGGTCGTCGAAACCATCTGAAAGACTAAAGGAAGACTCAATGAAGATATCATAGGCAGTTTTCAAGATAAAGAAAGTGATGATGATAGCGACCAGTTTATCCACAATGGGATAATTGAAACTACTAGCCAGGATGGCAATGGTCGTACCAAGAGAGGTAACAGCATCAGAAAGATTGTCCTTAGCAGCGGACTTCAGTGCCTTGGAGTTAGATTTCTTACTGAGGCGAGTGTTGTAGAGATAAACCACAAACATAATCGCTGCAGAAATGATTCCTAGAGTTGCACCCAGAGGATCAATGACCGTTTCTTCACGACTGATAATCTTTTGAATGGTATCCCGCAGCACATCAAAGCCAACATAAAACATAATGATGGAAGTGATTAAGCTAGCCAAATCTTCAATCTTCCAGTGACCAAAACGGTGGTCACGGTCCGCAGGCTGGCGTGCCATTCGAATCCCAATCAAGAGGGCCACATTTCCAATGATATCGGATACGTTATTGAAACCATCTGCCACCAAACTGGATGAATCAAGAAGGTGGCCAGTTGCTAATTTGGCTGCAGATAAGAGCAGGTAGGTCGAAATACTGATGATGGCCCCACGCTCAGCTAACTTGAGATTTGAAATAGATTGCTTCATTCAACTTCCTTTCTAGTCATATAGCATTCTACCATTATACTGGTTTTCAAGGGAAAATTCAAATAAGGCAGTTTTTGCTCTTTAAAAACTTTTCAAAATTTGGTATAATAGTACTACTCAAGGGAGTAGCTGGCAGAAACCTGTGATAGTGTCGTCATTCCGAATTTTATACTGAAAAGTATGTTTTCCGGCCCTATCTTAAACAGCGAGACTTGTTATGATTAACAGGGCTCTTTTTGTTTGTCGTGAAAAGATACGATGAGAAAAAGAGAGTCTGTTTTGCACACAATGTCAAGGAGGAGACACATGTCAAAAGAACAAAAACGCCAAGCGTTTTACACTCAAAGTCCTGAAGAGGTTTTGAAGGCTGTGGATGCGACCGAGCAAGGTTTGTCATCAAGTGAGGCGGAAAAGCGCCTTGCCGAATTTGGCCACAATGAACTCGAAGAGGGTGAGAAACGATCAATC
Source organism: Streptococcus mitis (assembly GCF_002096855.1). Classification (GTDB taxonomy): domain Bacteria; phylum Bacillota; class Bacilli; order Lactobacillales; family Streptococcaceae; genus Streptococcus; species Streptococcus mitis_Y. The sequence continues at coordinate 80,611 of NZ_NCVH01000029.1, forward strand.
CTGGTCAAATTCATCGAACAGTTTAAGGATTTGATGATTATCATCCTAGTTGCGGCAGCTATCTTGTCAGTCGTGACTTCTGGTGGAGAAGATATTGCAGATGCCATCATTATCTTAGCCGTGGTTATCATCAATGCTGCCTTCGGTGTTTACCAAGAAGGAAAAGCAGAAGAAGCCATTGAAGCCCTCAAATCTATGTCCAGTCCAGCTGCTCGCGTTCTTCGTGATGGGCATATGGCGGAGATTGACTCTAAAGAATTGGTACCAGGAGATATCGTTGCCCTTGAAGCTGGTGACGTGGTGCCAGCAGACCTACGTTTGCTTGAAGCCAACTCTCTTAAAATCGAAGAAGCAGCTCTTACAGGTGAGTCTGTTCCAGTTGAAAAAGACTTGTCAGTCGAGCTTGCTGCAGATGCTGGTATTGGTGATCGTGTCAATATGGCTTTCCAAAACTCAAATGTGACTTATGGTCGTGGTCTTGGAGTTGTTGTCAATACAGGTATGTACACGGAAGTTGGTCATATCGCTGGCATGCTCCAAGATGCAGATGAGACAGACACACCACTTAAACAAAACTTGAACAACCTTTCTAAGGTCTTGACTTATGCAATTTTGGTCATTGCCCTTGTTACTTTTGTAGTTGGTGTTTTCATTCAAGGGAAAAATCCACTCGGTGAGTTGATGACCTCTGTTGCCCTTGCCGTTGCAGCCATTCCAGAAGGTCTCCCAGCTATCGTAACTATCGTTCTTGCCCTCGGTACTCAAGTTTTGGCTAAAAGAAACTCTATCGTTCGTAAGTTGCCAGCTGTAGAAACTCTTGGTTCAACAGAAATCATCGCTTCTGACAAGACTGGTACGCTGACTATGAACAAGATGACCGTCGAAAAAGTCTTCTACGATGCGGTTCTACATGACTCAGCTGATGACATTGAACTAGGTCTTGAAATGCCCCTGCTTCGTTCAGTTGTCTTGGCCAATGATACGAAAATTGATGTGGAAGGAAACTTGATTGGTGATCCAACCGAAACAGCCTTTATCCAATATGCTTTGGACAAGGGCTACGATGTCAAAGGATTTTTAGAGAAATATCCTCGTGTGGCTGAGTTGCCATTTGATTCTGAACGTAAGCTCATGTCAACAGTTCATCCACTTGCAGATGGACGCTTCCTCGTAGCTGTTAAAGGTGCGCCAGACCAACTCTTGAAACGTTGTGTTCTTCGTGATAAGGCTGGGGATATTGCTCCGATTGATGAGAAGGTTGCAAATCTCATCCATACAAACAACTCTGAAATGGCTCACCAAGCCTTGCGTGTCCTTGCTGGTGCTTATAAGATTATTGACAGCATTCCAGAAAACCTTATTTCTGAAGAGCTTGAAAATGATTTAATCTTTACTGGTTTGATTGGGATGATTGACCCTGAACGTCCTGAAGCTGCTGAGGCTGTTCGTGTGGCTAAGGAAGCGGGAATTCGTCCAATCATGATCACAGGTGACCATCAAGACACTGCAGAAGCTATTGCTAAACGTTTGGGAATCATTGACGCAAATGATACAGAAGGACATGTTTTAACTGGTGCTGAGCTCAACGAACTATCTGATGAAGACTTTGAAAAAGTCGTTGGTCAATACTCTGTTTATGCCCGTGTGTCTCCAGAACACAAGGTTCGTATCGTCAAGGCTTGGCAAAAACAAGGTAAGGTCGTTGCCATGACAGGTGACGGTGTCAATGATGCTCCGGCTTTGAAAACAGCCGATATCGGTATCGGTATGGGAATCACTGGTACAGAGGTGTCTAAGGGGGCTTCTGACATGATTCTTGCAGATGATAACTTTGCAACTATTATCGTTGCAGTGGAAGAAGGACGTAAGGTCTTCTCAAATATTCAAAAGACTATTCAGTACCTACTTTCTGCCAATACTGCTGAAGTATTAACCATCTTCCTATCTACCTTGTTTGGTTGGGACGTCTTGCAGCCAGTTCATCTTTTGTGGATCAACTTGGTAACAGATACCTTCCCAGCTATCGCTCTTGGTGTTGAGCCAGCTGAGCCTGGTGTCATGAACCATAAACCACGTGGACGCAAGGCAAGCTTCTTCTCAGGTGGTGTTTTGAGTTCTATTATCTATCAAGGTGTACTCCAAGCAGCTATTGTTATGAGTGTTTATGGTCTTGCCCTTCTTTACCCAGTTCACGTGGGTGACAATCATGCCATTCACGCAGATGCCCTTACTATGGCCTTTGCAACACTTGGTTTGATTCAGCTCTTCCATGCCTACAATGTGAAATCTGTTTACCAATCCATCTTGACAGTTGGCCCATTTAAGTCTAAGACCTTCAACTGGTCCATCTTGGTATCCTTCATCCTTCTCATGGCAACAATCGTTGTAGAACCACTTGAAGGAATCTTCCACGTAACCAAACTAGACTTGTCACAATGGGGAATCGTTATGGGCGGAAGCTTCTCAATGATTATTATCGTCGAAATTGTTAAGTTTATTCAACGTAAACTCGGTTTTGACAAGAATGCGATTTAAAAAAAAGCCATCTTCGGATGGCTTTTTTAAATAACTTTAAAAAGAATAGAAAAAACTTTAAAAAAGAGATGTTAAATGTAATGCCGCTTACTAAAATATTAGGTATAAGAATAGTAAATAATAACTTAGGGGGAAATCATGGGAAGTAAAAAATGTATTTACTCTATCCGTAAATTGAGTTTGGGTGTTGCTTCAGTTGTTGTTGCTTGTGGTTTAGGTTTTTTAGCTGGCTCTGTTGGGAGTGTATCTGCAGATGAAACGCTCGCAGCTAGTCATATCTTAGAAACAGACAAACCTTCTAGCGAAAGCATTGACAAGGATAAGTCTGTCGAGGGTTCAGAAAAAGAAGCTACTGCTTCAGAAGAGCAACATTTTGAAGAAAAACATTTAGATACTCCTAAAGTGACTGAAAAGGAATCTCGTGTTGAATTTAATTATATTGATGAATCAACAGGGAAAAAACTTTTTTCAGATGAGCGTACTGGTAAGGTGGGAGAGGATCTTCACTACGATACGAGAAAGAAAATTAGTGAGTTCAAAAGGAATGGCTATGTATTGGTTGAAGATGGTTATTTGAAAACGGATGAATCGAAGAAGCTGTTTCAAGATGATCAGACTCCGCAAACGTATACTATTAAATTAACTCCAAAACATGAAGTGATTAGCTTACAAAACCAGACTAATCCTAAGTCAAATGAAGAGGTGGAAGCTGGTGTTGTCGATAGTCCTAAGTGGCCTGCAGATGCTGAAAAGATCAGAACCAATCAAGAAAGGCCTTTAGAGAGAACGATTCAAAGAATCATTAAATATAAATATAAGAATAATGGTAAAGAAGCCTTTGCTGAGAAAAAACAAAGTATTTCCTTTGAACGCTATGCGACTGTTAATCTTGTTACTAAGGAAATTTCCTATTCTAACTGGAAAATAAAACAGGAGCATATTAAAAATCAAACAGCCAAGATTAGCTATGTGGATATCAGTGAAAACAAGCTACTGAAGGAAGATACAGTTACTGGGGAATCTGGTTATCCTATTGAATACAGTACGCTAAAAACGATTAGTGACTACAAGCGACAAGGATACGATCTTGTATCAAGTGATTATGATCGAGGTTTACAATATTTTGACCAAGATAGTAAGACTGGTCAAATATTTAAGGTTGCTTTAACCCCTCGCCTAGAATTTATTTATCCTGAAGATAGAATTCCAACTGCTCATAAAAAAGTTGATGAGGATGTTCAAGATTCACCTTTATGGCCTGCCAGTGTTTCTAAAATCGTCAATAAAAAATCTATTGACCGAAACATTGCTTATCGAGATTTTGTGACACATGATAAGGTTGCTGAAGATCGAAATGATCAAGTTGATTTCAAACGCGTTGCCAAGGTTGATTTTGTAAGAGGAGACCTTTATTATCGTGATTGGACGAGTGATCAACCAAATCTATCTAAAGTAGCGACACCACTGCTAAAAGGCTTGGTGGCAGATAAAGAAGCAGTTGCAGAGAAAACAGTGGCAGTAACAGATCCTGTAATTAGGGAAACTGTTTACTACAAACAATTAGGAAAATGGATAGCCATTTCTCCAACTGCAAATGAGAATGTGGCTTTGATTCAATATCCCAATGACCAAGATGGTAATCCTGCTAAAGCAGGTCTTGCTAGCAATCCAGGTTTAGGAACAATCCCTTATCTTAAAGGTTATAAGGCTGTGACATCAGCTACTGATTTGGTGTTGAAGGATTCTTCGCATCCAGAATTGGGTTACTTATTACCTGAAGTACCAGAAGATTTTACAAAAGACACAATAATCAATTATCTACCTGTGAAAGCTACTGAGCCAGAACCACCAAGAGGTGATCAACCCAAGACGCCAGAAGCTCCAACCCCTGAGGAGCCAAAGCACCCAGAAGTACCGACGGTAGATCAACCTAAGAATCCTGAAAAACCAACACCTGAGGACCCTAAACAGCCGGGAGTGCCGACTGTTGAGCAACCAAAAACTCCAGCAAGTCCAGTACCTGCGGAGCCAAAGCGCCCCGAAGTTCCAGCTGTTGCTCAACCTAAGGTTCCCGAAAAACCATCCCCTAAGGAACCCAAGCAACCTGAAGTTCCGACTGCTGAGCAACCAAAGACTCCAGCAAGTCCAGCGCCTGAGGAGCCAAAGCACCCAGAAACTCCAATAATAAGTGAAACAAAGGAAGCTGGTAAACTACCAGAGACAGCTAGTCATGATTCTATTTTGCTAGTAGTCGGATTCTTATCAGCCCTATCTGGCGTCCTATTGTTTAAAGTTAAAAAAGATTAAGAATTTACAAATAGAAAAAAAGTCATCTTCGGATGGCTTTTTGCTACAGTTGAGGGAAAGGGCTTGCAGTTGCCGTCTTTTGTGCTATAATTGCTATAATATAGTAAAAAGTAAGAGGAGTGTGAGGAAGTGGAGAAGAAAATTGTAAAGGACATTTTGTTTTTATCACAGGTGTCTCAGCCGGCAAGTCAGGATGATCTGTATCTTGCCAGAGATTTGCAGGATACACTTTTAGCAAATCGTGAGACTTGTGTCGGTCTGGCTGCCAATATGATTGGGGTGCAGAAGCGCGTGATTATCTTTAATCTTGGCTTGGTTTCCGTGGTCATGTTTAATCCAGTGCTCCTGTCTTTTGAAGGACCTTATGAGACAGAAGAAGGCTGTTTGTCCTTGGTAGGTGTGAGACCTACTAAGCGTTATGAAACCATAAGGGTTTCCTATCGTGACAGCAAGTGGCAGGAACAGACCATTACCTTGACAGGCTTCCCAGCTCAGATTTGCCAGCATGAACTGGATCACTTAGAAGGACGAATCATTTAGGAGGAAAGCAAATGAAACGAATAGTCTTTGAACTTATTTTTATCGCAACGACCTGGTATATCTTTTTACCGCCCCTTAACCTAACCAGCTGGGAATTTCTATTTTTCCTCTGTGGGCATTTGCTGCTTGTAGCAATCTTATTTGGCTTTGGCAAGGGGATAAACCTTGTCAAAACGGTTCATGTGCGCCACGGCAAGGCGGAAGCTGCCTTAAATCTAGAGGATTTCAAAATCAATCGGTTAGGGAAAATCCTTTTAGCTTCTATTGGAGGAATTCTTCTCTTAGCAGCCTTGGTTTCCTTAGTGACTTCCAGCATTTTTCAGGCTAAAAATTATGCCAATGTAGTCACGGTGACGGAAAAAGACTTTACTGAATTTCCTAAGAGTGACACCAGTAAAGTTCCTATTTTAGATAGAAGTACTGCTGAAAAAATTGGGGACCGCTACTTGGGTTCCCTAACGGATAAGGTGTCGCAGTACGTAGCGGCAGACACCTATACCCAATTGACGATTGATGGGAAACCTTATCGAGTTACACCACTAGAATACGCAGATCCTATCAAGTGGTTTAACAATCAGGCCAAGGGAATCGGCGAGTATATCAAGGTGGACATGGTAACTGGTAATGCAGACTTGGTGGACTTGAAGATACCAATCAAGTATTCGGACTCGGAGTATTTTAACCGCGATGTCAAGCGTCACCTGCGCTTGAAGTACCCAACTAAAATCTTCAAGACTCCATCTTTTGAGGTGGACGATGAGGGCAATCCTTTCTATGTAGCAACGGTTTACCAAAAGCAATTTGGACTTGCGGTTCCTCGTCCTGTTTCAGTCATTATCTTAGATGCTACAAATGGAGAAACCAAGGAATACAGCTTGTCAGATGTTCCAGAATGGGTGGACAGGGTTTATCCAGCTGAGGAAACCATTGAGCAAATCAACTACAACGGCAAGTACAAGGACGGTTTCTGGAATGCTATGATTTCCAAGAAAAACGTGACCCAGACTACCAAAGGCTATAATTACTTGTCTATCGGTAATGACATCTACCTCTACACAGGTGTGACGTCGGCCAATGCAGATGAAAGTAATCTTGGTTTCATTCTTGAAAATATGCGAACAGGAGAGATCACGAAGTATAGCTTGGCTTCTGCGACCGAAGAATCAGCCCGTGAATCAGCCGAAGGTGCTGTTCAGGAGAAATCCTACAAGGCAACCTTCCCAATCCTCATCAACCTCAATGACAAGCCTCTCTACATCATGGGCTTGAAGGACAATGCTGGTTTGGTCAAAGAGTACGCCTTGGTTGATGCAGTCGAGTACCAAAATGTTATCGTAGCTACTACAGTAGAAGAACTGCTCAGCAAGTACGCCAATAAAAACGACCTTGAAATTGATAATGAAACGGTAGAAAACATCAAGGGTGTAGTTGCGGATTTGAAATCAGCTGTTATCAAGGGCGACACCGTATATTTCTTTAAAGTTGATGGCAAGATATACAAAGTCAAGGCCTCAGTCTCAGATGACCTTCCTTACCTTGAAAATGGTAAAACCTTCGAAGGTCAAGTAGGAAAAGACAATTATCTCAAGACCTTTAAAGTTCAGTAAAGACAGCTTTCTTTAAAAAGTATATGTTATAATAAGGTAAATTAATACTAATGGAGGACAAACAAATGGGTTTTTATTTGATGCTTGCTTCAATGCTACTCGGACTGCTCGCTTTGAAGATAGGTTTTTCTCAGTTCAAGGAGAAAAAAGATACATTCTTATCTATCTTAACAAGCTTAGTTGGCATAGCCCTTGTTCTCGTGGCTGTCTGGTTAGGATGGCCAAAATAACCAGAGAAACCTCGGTCAAACCGAGGTTTTTCAGATGAATTTCTTGGTAGTGGCTAAAAAATATGCTACACTATTAATATGAAAATTTTAATCCCAACAGCAAAAGAAATGAACACAGACTTGCCGAGTATTGAAGCCGCTCCTTTAAAACCAGAAAGTCAGGCTGTGCTGGATGCCTTGGCTCTCTATTCTGCTAGTCAATTGGAGAGTTTTTACAAGGTATCAGTTGAGAAGGCGGCGGAAGAATTTCAAAATATCCAAGCTTTGAAAAGGCAAATTGCTCAACACTACCCAGCCTTGAAACTTTTTGATGGGCTCATGTATCGCCATATCAAGCGAGATAAATTGACTGAGGTTGAACAAGATTATCTTGAAAATCATGTCTTTATTACTTCGGCTTTGTACGGTGTCGTTCCAGCCTTGTCACCTATGGGCCCTCACCGTTTGGACTTTTTGATGAAATTAAAAGTCGCTGGTAAGACTTTGAAGAGCCATTGGAAGGTAGCCTACGATGAAGCTGTGAAGCAGGAAGAAGTGATTTTCTCTCTATTGTCATCCGAGTTTGAGACCGTATTTTCTAAGGAAATCAGAGAAAAGATGGTGACCTTCAAATTCATGGAGGATAGAGGCGGCCAGCTGAAAATTCACTCAACCATTTCCAAGAAAGCGCGTGGTGCCCTCCTAACAGTCCTGATAGAAAATCAAGTACAGACGGTGGAAGAAGCTCGTCGCTTAAGCTTTGCTGGATTTAACTACCGAGAAGATTTGTCACAGCCACAGGAATTGGTTTTTGTTAAGGAAGTATAGAAATCAGATATTTTGTATTTGGCAATATGTATCATCAGCTATTTTAGTTTATAAATGAGAAAAAGCGAACAAGCTAGACTTCTGAGTGTCAGAAAAGTAGTCTTGTTCGCTTTTATTATGTTAGTTACTTGATCGCATTGACCAAGTCTTGAGCTTGTTTTTCGAGTGAGTTTAGGACTGTTTCTTCAAGAATCAATTTTCCATCTGCCCAGGCAGAGTCGTTAACACGTGCAGCGGTGAAATCACCAACGACTTGTGTACGGATAAATGGCAAGAGGTCCTTGTAGATAGCGAAGAGTTGATCGTGACCTGCATTGGCTACAGATGATACTGTGACAAACTTGTCTTGAAGGGCAGAAGCGCCACGTGTATCAGACAAGTCAAGGGCACGAGATAGCCAATCAAGCAAGTTCTTCACTGTTCCAGGGATAGAGAAGTTGTAGACTGGAGAGAAGATCCAGATAGCATCCGCAGCGAGAACCGCTTCACGAGCAGCAGCTACAGCTGGGTGAGTTGGAACTTCTAAATCTTGGCTGAAGAGAGGAAGGGTTGAATAATCAAGGTAGCTAACTTCTGCTTGACCATCAAGTGCTTTCTCAGCTTCGAGAGCCATTTGGTGGTTAAAAGAACCTTGACGTAGTGATCCGACGATAAATAATACTTTTTTAGACATGATGTGTCTCCTTTTTCTTAAATTTCCGAGAAACCTCTCGTTGTTATGAAACATATTACAACATAACAAAAGAACTTGCAAGAAATTTGCTCAGAGTTTATTTGAAAATTATAAAATTGCTGAAACTCTAGTCAGTTGCCACTGGAAAAGTAAGAACTATTTTTTGGATTCTGGTTTGAATTTGATTTTCGAAGAGTATTCTAACATTCTCTTGTAATATGATGACATAAGTGCTAAAATAAATAAGAAAACTCGCAATAGAAACCGCATAACAGCTATTTTCCGGTATCATTTCATAAACAATTAAAGGAACAATAATCGCATTGAAGAATGCTTCTAAAAGGGGTGGAGATCATGTAAGGCAAAGATTAACAAGTGACGGACAAAAGAAATAATAATACACTTGTTAAGGAGAAAAGATGTTAATAAGAAATTATCGGAAAAATATTGGCCTTATGGCTGGAGTTGAGTTTTTTGCATTTCTAGGGATTACCAGTTTTTGGATTCTCTTTCTCAGTCAAAACGGCATGTCTCTTTGGCAGATTGGACTTCTGGAGAGTATTTTTCATACTACCAGTCTTCTCTGTGAAATTCCATCTGGAATGTTAGCTGACCGCTATTCCTATAAGACCAACCTTTATTTAAGTCGAATAGCAGGGATTATGTCTTCTATTCTTATGTTGGCTGGGCAGGGAAATTTTTGGATTTATGCCTTAGCGATGGCGGTAAGTGCCTTGTCTTATAATTTTGATTCAGGCACAAGCGCAGCAATGGTTTATGACTCGGCTGTAGAGGCTGGACTAAAAGAACGCTATCTATCCATTTCAAGTTTCATGTCAGGAGTAGCAGAAGGAACTCGTTCTTTGGGGACAGTATTGGCGGGATTTTTTGTCCATGGTCAATTGCACCTGACCTACTATATCATGATTGCGACATCTATCATAGTTCTTTTCCTGATTTGGATGCTGAAAGAACCTAGTGTCAAGCTAGAAAAAGCTGATAGTGTGACCATGAAACAGATTATTTGGACTGTTAAGGATGAGTTGAAGCGAAATCCCATGCTGTTCAACTGGATGATTTTGTCTCAGATTGTCGGAGTACTCATGTGCATGTTTTACTTTTACTATCAAAATCAGTTACCAGATTTAAGTGGTTGGCAAATTTCAGCAGTTATGCTACTTGGTAGTCTCTTAAATATCGTCGCAGTCTATCTAGCGAGTAGGATTGGAAAGAACTATGCTGCCTTGAAGCTTTTCCCTGTCCTCGTCCTGCTGACTGGAGTCACCTATATGCTGTCCTACTTTGGGACACCTCTAATCTATATTTTGATTTATTTGATTAGTAACGCTCTATATGCTCTTTTTCAGCCGATTTTTGACAACGATTTGCAAGAGCGCCTTCCAAGTGAAGTGAGGGCAACTATGCTGAGTGTCTACTCTATGATGTTTAGCCTGAGTATGATTGTCTTCTTTCCACTGACAGGCTGGTTGATTGACAATTTAGGCTTTGTAGTAACATTTCTTTATCTAGGATTCTTTTTAGTCATGATTAGCCTTCTATTGCCTGTTTTTTTAGGAAAAATGGCTAAAAGAATAGATGATAAAATAATTCCATAGATTAAAAGAACTTACGAAAACTTGAGTACTAAGCTCAGGTTTTTTAATAGGTTGATTTTGGAGCCGTCTTTACTTTTCTTGCTCGGTTTTAATCAAGAAAAATCGGTTTGCTTTGAAGTAAGAAATAATATAGGTTTGTTCTTGCATTCACTTGTAATTCACTAGGATAGATGGTAAAATAGACGAGTGAAAAAGAGACAGAAAAAAGAAAAAAATTCCCTATTATTTCAGTACATTATTGGTATAACTTTGTTAACTCTAGTCATCACTTCTTCCTTTCTCTACTTGGTATGGCTCAGCATGAAGCCTTATCAAACTGCAAAGGTAGAAGGTGAAAGACTTGCTAAGCAGTATGCAAATCTAGAAACGGTTAGCCAGATTGATATCTTCAATGGTTTAGAAAGCTATTATAGTGTTCTTGGCCAAGATAAGAACCAGAAACCAGTTGCTGTCTTAATAGAGAAAAGTAGCAACAATATTTACGTATATCAACTAGAAAATGGAACTTCTCAAGAAAAAGCAGAAGCAGTTGTCAGAGAAAAAGGAACAACTGAGATCGACAAGATTACCTTCGGACGGTACGCTGAAAAGCCTGTCTGGGAAATCAAGTCCAGAGGAGACTATTATCTGGTAGATTTTGAATCTGGCGCCTTAGTCGAAAAGGAGAAACAATGAAATTATCCAAACGTGTCTTAGAGATTGAAGAAAGTGTTACTCTGGCTAGTGATGCAAGAGCAAAGAAGTTAAAGGCCGAAGGAAAAGACGTTCTTTTCTTGACTTTAGGTCAGCCTGATTTTCATACTCCTGAAAATATTCAGGATGCTGCGGTTACAGCCATTCGAGATGGTCGCGCTTCTTTCTATACGGTAGCTTCGGGTTTGCCTGAATTGAAAGCAGCGGTTAATACCTATTTTGAACGTTATTATGGGTATTCTGTAGCAGCTAACGAGGTGACTTTTGCGACTGGTGCCAAGTTTTCCCTTTATACTTTCTTTATGGCTGTTATCAACCCTGGAGATGAGGTAATCATTCCTACTCCTTACTGGGTCAGCTATGGGGATCAGGTTAAGATGGCTGAAGGTCTTCCAGTATTTGTCCAAGCCAAGGAAGACAATCACTTTAAAGTAACTGTGGAGCAATTAGAAGCTGCTCGCACAGGTAAGACCAAAGTCTTGGTTCTTAACTCACCATCTAATCCTACCGGTATGATCTATTCTCGTGAGGAACTCTTGGCCATCGGAAACTGGGCTGTAGAAAAGGATATTCTCATCCTAGCAGATGATATCTATGGTCGCTTGGTCTATAACGGTAATGAGTTCGTTCCAATCTCAAGTCTTTCAGAAGCTATTCGCAAACAAACTATTGTTATCAATGGAGTGTCTAAGGCCTATGCTATGACAGGATGGCGTGTTGGTTATGCAGTAGGTGATCCAGAAATTATTGCTGCTATGAGCAAATTGACTGGTCAAACAACCTCTAACCTAACCGCTGTTTCACAATACGCAACAATCGAGGCCTTAACTGGTCCACAAGACTCTGTAGAAACCATGCGTCAGGCTTTCGAGGAACGTCTCAATACCATTTATCCTCTCTTGTGCCAAGTCCCTGGCTTTGAAGTAGTCAAACCGCAAGGAGCTTTCTACCTCTTCCCAAATGTTAAAAAAGCTATGGAGATGAAAGGCTATACAGACGTAACAGCATTTACAACGGCTATTCTTGAGGAAGTTGGTCTGGCCCTGATTACAGGAGCAGGATTTGGAGCACCAGAGAATGTCCGTCTCAGCTATGCGACAGACCTAGATACACTCAAAGAATCTATTCGTCGTCTGCATAAATTTATGGAAAAATAAAAATAAAATCTTCGTCGTCTTGACGGAGGTTTTTTTGGATAAAACCTGAGATTTTTCTCTGATAGAATCTAGCTATCAGGCATTATTTGTGGTACAATAGTGGGTAATAATGTCTTTAGACAAGTTAAACAAAAAAAGGAAGATAAAACATGACAAAACGTGTAACAATCATCGAAGTAAAAGACTACGTTGGTCAAGAAGTGACCATCGGAGCCTGGGTTGCCAATAAATCAGGAAAAGGGAAAATTGCCTTCTTGCAATTGCGTGACGGAACAGCCTTCTTCCAAGGTGTGGCTTTCAAACCAAACTTTATCGAAAAATTTGGTGAAGAGGTAGGTCTTGAAAAATTTGAAACGATCAAACACTTGAGCCAAGAGACTTCTGTTTATGTGACAGGGATTGTCAAAGAAGATGAGCGTTCTAAGTTTGGCTATGAACTCGATATCACAGACATCGAAGTCATCGGTGAATCACAAGATTACCCAATCACGCCAAAAGAACATGGAACAGACTTCTTGATGGACAACCGTCACTTGTGGCTCCGTTCTCGTAAGCAAGTAGCGGTCATGCAAATCCGTAACGCTATCATCTATGCAACCTATGAGTTCTTTGACAAGAATGGCTTCTTGAAATTTGATAGCCCAATTCTTTCAGGAAATGCTGCAGAAGACTCAACAGAACTTTTTGAAACAGACTACTTCGGAACTCCAGCCTACTTGAGTCAATCAGGTCAGCTTTACCTAGAAGCGGGAGCTATGGCTCTTGGTCGTGTCTTTGACTTTGGTCCAGTATTCCGTGCTGAAAAATCAAAAACACGCCGTCACTTGACAGAGTTCTGGATGATGGATGCTGAGTACTCCTACTTGACACATGATGAGTCACTTGACTTGCAAGAAGCTTATGTAAAAGCTTTGCTCCAAGGTGTATTGGACCGTGCTCCCCAAGCCTTGGAAACATTGGAGCGTGATACAGAACTTTTGAAACGCTACATTGCTGAGCCATTCAAACGCATCACTTATGATGAAGCGATTGATCTCTTGCAAGAGCATGAAAACGATGAAGATGCTGACTACGAACATCTTGAGCATGGTGATGACTTCGGTTCACCACACGAAACTTGGATTTCAAACCACTTTGGTGTACCAACCTTTGTTATGAACTACCCAGCAGCTATCAAGGCCTTCTACATGAAACCAGTTCCTGGAAATCCAGAGCGCGTGCTTTGTGCAGACTTGCTTGCACCAGAAGGATATGGAGAAATCATCGGTGGTTCTATGCGTGAGGAAGACTATGATGCCCTTGTCGCTAAGATGGAAGAACTTGGAATGGATCGTACAGAATACGAATTCTACCTTGACCTTCGTAAATACGGTACAGTGCCACACGGTGGATTTGGTATCGGTATCGAGCGTATGGTAACCTTCGCAGCTGGAACCAAACACATCCGTGAAGCCATTCCATTCCCACGTATGTTGCACCGTATCAAACCGTAAACTAGTAAAAAGAAGATATTTTCATCTTCTTTTTTCACTTTTATCTTGCTATCTATCAGTTTTTCTAGTATAATAGTTAATTGTGAGCAAACCTCACTTACCCCTTGCAAAGTCTTGGGGTCATTAGACCAAAAGGAGGAACATATCAATGGCTAAATACGAAATTCTTTATATCATTCGTCCAAACATTGAAGAAGAAGCGAAAAACGCTTTGGTAGCACGTTTTGACTCTATCTTGACTGACAACGGTGCAACTGTTGTTGAATCAAAATCATGGGAAAAACGTCGTCTTGCATACGAAATCAAAGATTTCCGTGAAGGACTTTACCACATCGTTAACGTTGAAGCAAACGACGATGCAGCTCTTAAAGAGTTTGACCGTCTTTCAAAAATCAACGCTGACATTCTTCGTCACATGATCGTCAAAACTGACGCGTAAGAAGGTAAACTATGATTAACAATGTTGTACTTGTAGGGCGTATGACACGTGACGCTGAGTTACGTTATACCCCATCAAATGTAGCAGTTGCGACTTTTACTCTTGCAGTAAACCGTACATTTAAGAGTCAAAATGGTGAACGTGAGGCTGATTTTATCAATGTCGTTATGTGGCGCCAACAGGCTGAAAACCTTGCTAACTGGGCTAAAAAAGGCTCACTTATCGGGGTGACAGGTCGTATCCAGACTCGTAGTTACGATAACCAGCAAGGACAACGTGTCTACGTGACAGAGGTCGTGGCTGAGAATTTCCAAATGTTGGAAAGCCGTAGTGTGCGTGAGGGTCACACAGGTGGAGCTTATTCTGCACCAACTGCAAACTATTCAGCGCCTACAAATTCAGTACCAGACTTTTCACGTGATGAAAATCCATTTGGAGCAACGAATCCTTTGGATATTTCAGATGATGATTTACCATTCTAATGGACAACTAAAATTATAAAGGAGAAAAAACATGGCTCAACAACGTCGTGGCGGATTCAAACGCCGTAAAAAAGTTGATTACATCGCAGCAAACAAAATTGAATATGTTGATTACAAAGATACTGAGCTTCTTAGCCGTTTCGTTTCAGAACGTGGGAAAATCCTTCCTCGTCGTGTAACAGGAACTTCAGCTAAAAACCAACGTAAAGTAACAACAGCTATCAAACGCGCTCGCGTAATGGCTTTGATGCCTTTCGTAAACGAAGATTAAAAAAGAGGTCCGGGTGGACCTCTTTTTCACGAGCCTTGAAATGAGAGAGCGAGTTGGGTCCGGGTGGACCTCTTTTTCAGACCCGGTTGGGTCTTTTTTTTTACGAGATAGTTTTTTTCTGACCTTGGCGTGCTATAATGGTAATAGAAAGAGTAAAGGTGGGTAAGTCAAAGATGAATTGTACGATTAGAAATATGATTAAGTCTGATATTGAATCCTTATCTCATGGATTTATCAATCAAGGTTGGCCTGGTAGAGAGGAAATTTTGGTTAGATATTTTCTGGAACAGGAAAGTGGGGAGAGAGGAGTCTTAGTTGCAGAGATTGATGGTGTTGTAGCGGGTTACGTTACCATTTTGCCCTCTGCTAAACATGGTCCTTTTGCAGAAGTCTATCCAGAATTATCAGATTTTAATGTGTTTGAGCATTTTCGAAATCAAGGGATTGGGAATCAACTGCTAGAAGAAGCAGAAAAACGAGTCAAGTTTGTTTCGAGTAAGGTCACTCTTGGTGTAGGTTTGCACTTAGGCTATGGCCCTGCCCAGAGATTGTATATCAGACGGGGCTACATTCCAGATGGGACAGGTGTCTGGTATAGAAATAAACCGCTAGAAATGGGTGCAAGTTGTCAAAATGATGATGATTTAGTTTTATACTTATTCAAGGACTTACAATAAAACTGAAAACTTTTTGAAAATAGGGGATTTAGCTACTTTATGGTATAATGGAAAGAGTTAGATTGAAAGAGGTAGTGAGATGGATGCCAAATTAAGATATAAGGCAAAGAAAATCAAGATTGTCTTTTTTGATATTGATGATACCTTGCGAAATTCCAAGACTGGTTTTATTCCGTCTTCAATCCCAACTGTTTTTAAGCAATTACGTGAGAAAGGAATCTTGACAGGTATTGCTTCTGGACGAGGGATTTTTGGTGTCGTTCCAGAGATTCGTGAGCTCAAGCCTGACTTTTTTGTAACCTTAAATGGTGCCTATATTGAAGATAAAAAAGGTCAGGTCATTTATCAGCATCAGATTGAGAAGTCAGATGTTGAGGAGTATATCTCTTGGGCCAAGCAAGAGGGAATTGAGTATGGCTTGGTTGGGAGTCATGATGCCAAGTTGTCGACTCGCACCGATATGATTAGTGAGGCTATCAATCCAATTTATCCCGACTTAGATGTAGATCCAGATTTCCATGAAAAAGAAGATATCTATCAGATGTGGACTTTTGAAGATAAGGGAGATGACTTGCACTTGCCTGATAGTCTCTCAGACAAACTCCGCATGGTTCGTTGGCATGAGCATTCGTCTGATATTGTTCCGATTTCAGGCTCCAAAGCGACGGGTGTGGAAAAGGTTGTGGAACACCTTGGCTTGAAACCAGAGAACGTCATGGTTTTTGGAGATGGGCTGAATGACTTGGAACTCTTTGATTATGCTGGAATCAGCGTTGCAATGGGAATTTCTCATGATAACATCAAAGAAAAAGCAGATTATATTACAAAAACATTAGAAGAAGATGGCATTTTTGATGCCTTAGAAGGATTTGGTATGGTAGAAAAAGAATTGCATTTCCCACAAGTAGACATTGAAACAGTAGAAGGTCCTATCGCGACTATTAAGACCAATCACGGAGACTTGCGTATCAAGCTTTTCCCTGAACATGCTCCTAAAACAGTGGCTAACTTTGTAGCTCTTTCAAAAGATGGTTACTATGATGGTGTCATTTTCCACCGTATTATCAAGGACTTTATGATTCAAGGTGGAGACCCAACTGGAACTGGTATGGGTGGCGAGTCAATCTACGGCGAATCATTTGAGGATGAATTCTCAGAAGAACTTTACAATATCCGTGGTGCCCTTTCCATGGCCAATGCTGGTCCAAATACCAACGGTAGCCAGTTCTTTATCGTGCAAAATCAACATTTGCCTTATTCTAAGAAAGAAATTGCTCGTGGTGGTTGGCCAGAACCGATCGCAGAAATCTATGCCAACCAAGGTGGGACCCCTCACCTAGACCGCCGTCATACTGTTTTTGGTCAGCTAGCTGATGAAGCTTCTTACGCTGTCTTGGACGCTATTGCTGCTGTTGAGACAGGAGCTATGGATAAGCCAGTTGAAGATGTCGTGATTGAAACAATTGAAATCGAGGACTAAGATGAAAATCGGTGATAAGCTAAAGGGCCGTATTACAGGGATTCAGCCCTATGGTGCCTTTGTTGAGCTAGAGACGGGTGATACGGGGCTGATTCACATTTCAGAGATTCGTACAGGCTTTATTGAAAATATCCAAGAAGCCTTGAAAGTCGATGAAGAGGTTCAAGTTCAAGTAGTGGATTTAGATGAATTTACAGGGAAAGCTAGTCTTTCTATCCGCACTTTGGAGGAAGAAAAGCACCAGTTTCCGAGACGGAGACGCTTTTCAAGCGACCGTTTTAACTACGGCTTCGCTCCTCTCAAACGAATGATGCCAATTTGGACCAAGGAAGCCCTTCAACATTTGAAGAATCAGAAGCACTAGTTAGAAATTTCTATCTTTTGTAATGTTAATATAAATTTGCTATAATAGGACCATGGAAGAAGAACAATTATTAAAATCAGGAGAGCGCATTAACCAGCTCTTTTCGACAGATATTAAAATCATTCAAAATAGAGAGGTTTTTAGCTATTCGGTGGATAGTGTTCTCTTGTCACGTTTTCCACGTTTTCCTAAGAAGGGCTTGATAGTGGATTTCTGCGCTGGAAATGGAGCAGTGGGGCTATTTGCTAGCACTCGGACTCAGGCACAGATTTTGGCTGTTGAGATTCAGGAGCGTTTGGCGGATATGGCTGAACGCTCTGTCCGTTTGAATGGTTTAGAAGAGCAGATGGAGGTCATCTGTGATGATTTGAAAAATATGCCTGCTTACATTCAGGGAAGTAAGGTGGATATGATTTTGTGTAATCCACCCTATTTCAAGGTGGATCCTCATTCAAACCTGAACGAGAGCGAACATTATCTCTTGGCTCGCCACGAAATCACGACTAATTTGGAAGAAATCTGTCGTAGTGCCCAAAGTATTCTCAAATCCAATGGACGCTTGGCCATGGTTCATCGTCCTGATCGACTTTTAGATATCTTGGATACGTTACAACGGCATAATCTAGCTCCCAAGCGCCTGCAGTTTGTTTATCCAAAAAGAGAAAAGGAAGCCAATATGCTTTTGATTGAGGCTATCAAGGATGGCTCGACAAGTGGCTTTAAGGTCTTGCCACCTCTCATTGTCCACAATGATGATGGCTCTTATACGCCGGAACTTGAAGAGATTTATTATGGATCATAAGGCTTATATGTACGTGCTGGAGTGTCGTGATGGATCCTACTATACAGGTTATACGACTGATGTGAGAAGACGCCTCGCTGTCCACAATAGTGGGAAGGGAGCCAAGTATACCCGAGCTCGCTTGCCAGTCAAACTCATCTATGTAGAGGGTTTTGCCACTAAGGAAGAAGCCATGTCTGCCGAAGCTCTCCTCAAACGAAAGAAACGTCCACAGAAAGAACGATTTTTATCTGAAAATCAAGAGAAAAATCTAGTCAACCATATTGATGTCTAACGAGGAGTCCTTTGACTCCTCTTGCTTTTGTCAAAAAGCGAAAAAAATGCTACAATAAAGAGAATAAACAAAATGAGGTATTATCATGTCTAAGATTCTAGTATTTGGTCACCAAAATCCAGACTCAGATGCCATTGGGTCATCTGTAGCCTTTGCCTACCTTGCAAAAGAAGCTTACGGTTTGGATACGGAAGCTGTTGCCCTTGGAACTCCAAATGAAGAAACAGCCTTTGTCTTGAACTATTTTGGTGTGGAAGCACCGCGTGTTATCACTTCTGCCAAAGCAGAAGGTGCAGAGCAAGTTATCCTGACTGACCACAATGAATTCCAACAATCTGTATCAGATATCGCTGAAGTAGAAGTTTATGGTGTTGTAGACCACCACCGTGTGGCTAACTTTGAAACTGCAAGCCCACTTTACATGCGTTTGGAGCCAGTTGGGTCAGCGTCTTCAATCGTTTACCGTATGTTCAAAGAACATGGTGTAGCTGTTCCTAAAGAAATCGCTGGTTTGATGCTTTCAGGTTTGATTTCAGATACTCTTCTTTTGAAATCACCAACAACACATCCAACAGATACAGTCATTGCTCCTGAATTAGCTGAATTGGCTGGTGTCAACTTGGAAGAATATGGTTTGGCTATGTTGAAAGCTGGTACAAACTTGGCCAGCAAATCTGCTGACGAATTGATTGACATTGATGCTAAGACTTTTGAATTGAACGGAAATAATGTCCGTGTTGCCCAAGTAAACACAGTTGATATCGCTGAAGTTTTGGAACGTCAAGCAGAAATCGAAGCTGCAATGCAAGCTGCTAACACAGCAAACGGCTACTCTGACTTTGTCTTGATGATTACAGATATCGTCAACTCAAACTCAGAAATCCTAGCACTTGGTGCTAACATGGACAAGGTCGAAGCGGCCTTCAACTTCAAACTTAAAAACAATCATGCCTTCCTTGCTGGTGCCGTTTCACGTAAGAAACAAGTGGTGCCTCAATTGACTGAAAGCTTTAATGCGTAAGATTTTGAGTGTTAATTCAAATTAGGAAAGGCTAGTTTGAATTATATCGAAAGGAGTTTCGGCTCCTTTTTTTCTAGGAGTGAAGCATGTTAGAAAATGGCGATTTGATTTTTGTGAGAGATGAGTCAGATATGGGACAGGCCATTCAGATTTCCACAGGCAACTATAACCATGTTGCCATTTATTTGGATGGGATGATTTACCACGCTAGTGGACAGGCTGGTGTTGTCTATCAAGAACCGGCAGACTTCTTTGAGCCCAATCACTTGTACGACCTCTATGTTTACTCAGAAATGGATATCCAGTCTGTGAAGGAAAAAGCTTGCAAACATCTGGGAGCTCCTTATAATGCTTCTTTCTATCCAGATGAAGCTGGTTTCTACTGTTCCCAGTACATGGCAGAAATTCTCCCCATTTTTGAAACTATTCCCATGAAATTTGGAGATGTGGAGCAGGAGATTAGTGATTTTTGGAGAGAGTATTACAGAGAACTAGGTCTGCCTGTTCCTCTGAACCAAGCTGGGACCAATCCCAGTCAGTTGGCAGCATCGCCTCTGTTAGTATGTAAAGAAAGGAATCTTCATGATTCAGATTTTTAATCCATCTCGTTTGACGAGACAGCCATTTTTTGGAGAATTAATCCGCTATCTGGACCAGCATGAGGATGTGATTTTACGGGAAATTAAGGCCAATTTTCCAGATGTATCAGTTGACAAACTCATGGAAGAGTATATAAAGGCAGGCTTGATTCTACGGGAAAATAAGCGTTATTACCTTAATCTTCCTATGCTTGAATCACTCGATAGTCTCGAACTGGATCAAGAGATTTTTGTCTGCGAAGATAGTACAATCTATCAAGCCTTGTTAGAGCAGAGTTTTGAGACAGAATTACGAAATCAAACCAATGCAGCTATTTTAGTTGAAAAGACGGACTTTGCGAGATCAAAAATGACCCTGTCTAATTATTTCTACAAGGTCAAACATCAGTATCCTTTGACAGAAAAACAGCAGGAACTCTATGACATTTTGGGAGATGTCAATCCTGAGTATGTCCTCAAATATATGACAACTTTTTTGCTAAAATTTCTCAAAAAAGATCAATTAATTCAGAAACGCCGTGATATCTTCGTTGAGAGTCTAGTCGTCTTGGGTTATGTTGTGCAAAACAAAGAAGGGAAGTATGAGTTGGCTGTTGATTTCGACAAGGAACGGTTGACTTTCTATTTACCTTAATTGCTTTATTTTGAGCAGATTGTTTGACTTTACTAAAGAATAAGCATAAACTAAATGTAAGCGATAACGTTTATCGTATTAAAAGCAAAGGAGACAGAACTATGTCACTTGAAAATAAATTGGATCAAGCAACTGGTGCTATCAAAGAAGGATTTGGTAAAGTTACTGGGGATGGCAAGACTGAAGCAGAAGGCGCTGTAGAAAAGACAGTTGCCAAAGCCAAAGAAGTTGTTGAAGATGCTAAAGGTGCTGTAGAAGGTGCCGTTGAAGGTCTTAAAAACTCATTTAAGAAAGAAGACTAAAAAAAATCAAGGGAAAACTTCCCTTGATTTTTTGATTTTATAGATAACGTTCTGCGACAGTTGCATCTCCAGGATAGGCTTCTTTCACTCCATTGACGATCTGGTAGCAATCAGCTCCCTTACCTGCAATAATCACAGCATCGAGTGCTTGGTCTGTGATGGCCAATGCTGCTTGGATGGCTTGTTCGCGATCGGTAATCTTTTCAACAGGATGACTGATATAGCTACTGATTTCTTCAGCAATGGCCATTGGATTTTCATAGTTGGGGTCATCCGCAGTTAGAAAGACTTGAATCTCAGGATGTTGATTGAGGAGGAGACCAAAGTCT
Organism: Streptococcus mitis; assembly: GCF_002096855.1. GTDB lineage: Bacteria > Bacillota > Bacilli > Lactobacillales > Streptococcaceae > Streptococcus > Streptococcus mitis_Y. The sequence continues at coordinate 101,943 of NZ_NCVH01000029.1, forward strand.
TTGCGACGACTTTCCCCCTTGTTTCCTGTAGAGCCAAGAACCAGAGCGATTTTCCCAGTTTGATGAGTTTCAACCACATTGATGAGTTTTTTCAGACTGTCCCCGTTGTGGGCATAGTCGATGAAAACCTTGGCTCCATTTTTCTGTGTGAGGACTTCCATACGACCAGGAACGCGGGTTGCAGCGATTCCTTTTTTGATGTCCTCAAGACTAGCTCCAAGACGGAGGCAGGCAAGTCCTGCAGCAACGGCATTTTCTTGGTTGAAGTGTCCAATCAACTGGATATCATAATCTCCAGCAAGTTTACCAGTGGCTGAAAAGCTAAAGGCTTTGGAGTTCTCGATTTGGTTGTCTGACTTACTACCATAGAAATCATGGTCTTGATGTTCAACTTGTTCTTTCAGTACAGAAAAGTGGTCCATGTCGCTATTAATGACAACTGCTCGGCTATTTTTCATCAAGAGACGTTTGTGGTAGAAGTAGTCTTCAAAAGTCGGATGCTCAATTGGTCCGATGTGATCAGGTGTGATGTTAAGAAAGACACCTACATCAAAGGTCAGGCCATAGACTCGATGAACAAGATAGGCTTGGCTAGAAACTTCCATTACAAGATGGGTTCGACCATTCTTAACAGCCTGAGCCATCATGTCAAAAAGATCGATATTTTCAGGTGTTGAGAAGGAAGATTTAAAGAAGGTCTCGCCATCCAGAGTTGTGTTCATGGTTGACAAGAGAGCTGTTGGGTAGCGTTGAGATAGAATGTGGTATGCAAAGTAAGCAGATGTTGTCTTTCCTTTGGTTCCTGTGAAAGCGAGAATTTTGAGTTTCTCTTGTGGATTACCGTAAAATTCCATAGCAATCAAACTCATGGCTTTCTTGATATCGTTCACAACGATGACAGGGATACCGACCTCGTAGTCCTTTTCTGCGACATACCAAGCTAATCCTTGCGTTATAGCGGATAGGAGGTATTCTTTTTTAAAGGCAGCACCTTTTGCAAAAAAAAGAGTCCCTTCTTTTATTTTTCGGCTGTCATAACTGATGCTATCAAAAACAACTTCACTGTAGTTGTAGTGGTAATGACCTTGGTCAATAATCTCGCGAAAAAGGCCATCTTTCTTTAAAATACCTAATACGGTTTCAATCTTAATCATACTTTCTATTATAAACTTCAAGCCCGAATTTTACAAGTAACAAGGAAAAGTTTATAATGGAAGATAAGGAACTTTTCCTAGTTATCAAAATTGAATGAGGAAGCTATGTCTAACGAAAACAATCACCAGCAAGCCCAGATGTTGCGAGGAACTGCTTGGCTAACAGCTAGTAACTTTATTAGTCGCCTCCTTGGTGCTATCTACATTATTCCCTGGTATATCTGGATGGGGACCTATGCTGCCAAGGCAAATGGACTCTTTACTATGGGCTACAATATTTACGCCTGGTTCTTGCTGATTTCGACAGCGGGTATCCCAGTTGCGGTCGCCAAACAAGTGGCTAAGTACAATACCATGCGAGAAGAAGAGCATAGCTTTGCCTTGATTCGGAGTTTTCTAAGCTTTATGACGGGCTTGGGCTTAGTCTTTGCTTTGGTCTTGTATCTCTTTTCTCCCTGGTTAGCAGATTTGTCAGGTGTAGGGAAAGACCTGATTCCTATCATGCAGAGCTTAGCTTGGGCAGTCTTGATTTTCCCATCTATGAGTGTCATCCGAGGTTTCTTCCAAGGGATGAATAACCTGAAACCCTATGCTATGAGTCAAATCGCCGAGCAGGTGATCCGTGTTATCTGGATGTTGCTAGCGACCTTTATCATTATGAAGCTCGGTTCAGGAGATTATCTAGCAGCGGTTACCCAATCCACCTTTGCAGCCTTTGTGGGGATGGTGGCAAGTTTTGCAGTTTTGATCTACTTCCTTGCTCAAGAAGGTTTGCTTAAAAGAGTTTTTGAAACACGGGATAAAATCAATAGTAAGCGACTCTTAGTCGATACGATCAAGGAAGCCATTCCCTTTATCCTGACAGGATCAGCCATCCAGCTCTTCCAGATTTTAGACCAGATGACCTTTATCAATAGTATGAAGTGGTTTACCAACTATAGTAATGAAGACTTGGTTGTCATGTTTTCTTATTTCTCTGCCAATCCTAATAAAATTACTATGATTTTAATCTCTGTAGGAGTTTCGATTGGGAGTGTCGGTTTGCCGCTGTTGACGGAAAACTATGTAAAAGGCGACTTGCAGGCGGCGGCTCGCCTAGTCCAAGATAGTCTTACCATGCTCTTCTTATTTCTACTGCCGGCAACGGTTGGAGTGGTCATGGTAGGGGAGCCTCTTTATACAGTTTTTTACGGTAAGCCAGATAGTCTGGCCATGGGCTTATTTGTCTTTGCAGTTTTGCAGTCTACTATCCTAGGCTTGTATATGGTCTTGTCTCCTATGCTTCAGGCCATGTTCCGAAACCGCAAGGCAGTTCTATACTTTGTCTATGGTTCCATTGCTAAGATCGTCTTGCAATTGCCAACCATTGCCATTTTCCACAGCTACGGTCCTTTGATTTCAACGACTATCGGCTTGATTATTCCAAATGTCTTGATGTACCGAGACATCTGCCAGGTAACGGGTGCTCGTCGAAAGATAATCTTGAAGCGAACCATTTTGATTACCATCTTGACCCTTGTTATGTTTATCCTAGTTGGCTTCTTGCAGTGGCTACTCGGTTTTGTCTTCCAACCAAGTGGACGTTTCTGGAGTTTCCTTTATGTGGCTCTCATCGGAGGGCTTGGAGGAGGGCTTTATGGTTTGATGAGCCTACGGACACGACTCTTGGACAAGATAATCGGCAAAGCTCAAGCAGATCGACTACGTACACGATTGAAAATATCGTAAAAAGATTTATAAATAAAAGTAATGAATTTAACCTTTCTTTAATAGAAAGGTTTTTATACTACATTTTTCTTAAAAAAGAGAACTTTTTCTAAAATTAAGAGCAAAAAATATGCTTTTTTAAGTTTTTCTTCAGAAATTGCTTGACTAAATAAAACTAAAGCTGTATAATAAGGCAAAACTTTTAAACAGGAGGTTCTGGAAATGAAAAAGTCTAAGGCCAAGTATCTGACACTAGCAAGTGTCGTGTTAAGCGCAGGTATCTTACTGAGCGCATGTGGAAACTCAAGTAGTTCTTCTAAAACATATAACTATGTTTATTCGAGCGATCCATCTAGTTTGAACTATCTTGCAGAAAACCGTGCAACAACCAACGACATCGTTACTAATTTGGTAGATGGATTGATGGAAAATGACCAATACGGTAACTATGTTCCATCGTTGGCAGAGGATTGGACTGTTTCTCAGGACGGTTTGACCTATACTTACAAATTGCGTAAGGATGCAAAATGGTATACCTATGAGGGTGAAGAATACGCCCCTGTAACGGCGCAAGATTTTGTCACTGGGTTGAAATATGCTGCTGATAAAAAATCCGAAGCCTTGTACCTGGTTCAAGACTCTGTAGCAGGTTTGGATGACTATATCAACGGGAAAACAACTGACTTTTCAACTGTCGGTGTTAAGGCGATTGACGACCAAACAGTTCAGTATACTTTGACACGTCCAGAACCTTATTGGAATTCTAAAACAACTTCAACCATTCTCTTCCCTGTCAATGCAGACTTCCTGAAATCAAAAGGGGATGACTTTGGTAAGGTAGACCCTTCTAGTATTTTGTACAATGGACCTTTCTTAATGAAATCGTTTGTTTCAAAATCTGTTATCGAATTCAAGAAAAATCCCAACTACTGGGATGAAAAAAATGTCTTTGTGGATGATGTGAAATTGGCCTATTATGATGGTAGTGACCAAGATGCACTAGCACGTAACTTTGTAGAAGGAGTCTATAGCTACGCGCGTCTCTACCCAAATAGCTCAAGCTTTGAAGGAATTAAAGAAAAGAATAAGGACAATATCATCTATAGCTTGCAAGATGCTACTTCTTACTTCTTAAACTTTAACCTAGATAGAAAATCTTATAAATTCACTTCCAAAACAAGTGATGCTGAGAAGAAATCGACTCAAGAAGCAGTTCTTAATAAAAACTTCCGTCAAGCCATTAATTTTGCCTATGACCGTACAGCTTACGGGGCTCAATCTCAAGGAGAAGAGGGGGCAACTAAGATTTTGCGTAACCTCGTCGTTCCTCCAAACTTCGTAAGTATCAACGGGAAAGACTTTGGTGAAGTAGTAGCCTCTAAGATGGTGAATTATGGTAAAGAATGGCAAGGAATCAACTTTGCGGATGCCCAGGATCCATACTATAATCCTGAAAAAGCCAAGGCTAAATTTGCAGAAGCTAAGAAAGAACTCCAAGCTAAAGGAATTCAATTCCCTATCCACTTAGATAAAACAGTAGATTTGACGAATAAGGCAGAGATTCAAGGAATTAATTCCATGAAACAATCAATTGAATCTGTCTTGGGTTCAGATAATGTTGTGATTGATGTTCACCAACTCTCTACTGAGGACTTTGATAATACAAGCTATCTGGCTCAAACTGCTGCTCAGAAAGATTATGATCTTTACAACGGTGGTTGGAGTGCAGATTATCAAGACCCTTCAACCTATCTTGATGTCTTTAATGTTAATTCTGGTGGTTTGATGCAAAATCTAGGTTTAGAGCCAGGTGAAGCCAATGACAAGGCCAAGGCTGTTGGATTGGATGTCTACACTCAAATGTTGGAAGAAGCCAATAAGGAGCAAGATCCAGCTAAACGTTATGAGAAATATGCTGATGCTCAAGCTTGGTTAGTAGATAGCTCTCTAGCAATTCCAAATGTTTCACTAGGCGGAACACCAACATTGAGAAAAATTGTTCCTTTCTCAACACCATATTCATTAGCTGGTAATAAAGGTATCGAATCATATAAATATCTCAAAGTACAAGATAAAACAGTCACAAAAGATGAATATGAAAAAGCCAAAGAAAAATGGCTGAAAGAAAAAGAAGAATCCAATAAAAAAGCCCAAGAAGAATTGGCAAAACATGTCAAATAAGGATTTTTCAAGAAAAACGATGGTTTCGAAGGAAACTGTCGTTTTTTATATAGTTTGAAACTATAACTAGCTCTTGAAAAGAAGAAAATGAGTTGATGAAAATAAGTGGTACAATAGTTACTATAGAATTGGAGGTATTGTATGAGCAAGGAATTACACATCAACACAATTTTGGCCCAGGCGGGTATTAAGTCAGATAAAGCGACAGGTGCTTTGGTGACGCCACTTCATTTTTCAACCACTTATCAGCATCCAGAGTTTGGCCAGTCTACTGGATTTGACTATACCCGTACTAAAAACCCAACTCGCAGTAAGGCGGAAGAGGTCTTGGCGGCAATCGAATCAGCAGACTATGCCCTAGCGACGAGCTCAGGAATGGCTGCGATTGTACTGGCTTTTAGTGTTTTTCCAGTAGGAAGTAAAGTCTTGGCTGTACGCGATCTGTATGGGGGTTCTTTCCGTTGGTTCAACCAAGTCGAGCAGGAAGGTCGGTTCCATTTTACCTATGCTAATACAGAAGAAGAGTTGATTGCCGAGTTAGAAAAGGACGTGGATGTTCTCTATATCGAAACACCAACCAATCCCTTGATGTTGGAATTTGATATCGAAAAACTAGCAAAATTGGCTCATGCTAAGGGTGCTAAAGTGGTGGTGGACAATACCTTCTATAGCCCTATTTACCAACGTCCAATTGAAGATGGAGCAGATATCGTTCTTCATTCAGCAACCAAGTATCTAGCAGGGCACAATGATGTCTTGGCTGGAGTGGTTGTGACCAATAGTTTAGAACTATACGAGAAGCTTTTTTATAATCTCAATACGACAGGGGCAGTCTTGTCTCCATTTGATAGTTATCAATTGATTCGTGGTCTCAAGACCTTGTCTCTTCGTATGGAGCGCTCAACAGCTAACGCCCAAGAAGTGGTTGCCTTTTTGAAGGATTCTCCAGCAGTTAAGGAAGTTCTCTACACTGGTCGTGGAGGCATGATTTCCTTTAAAGTAGCAGATGAAAAACGCATTCCTTATATTTTGAACAGCCTCAAGGTCTTCTCTTTTGCGGAAAGTTTAGGTGGGGTAGAAAGTCTTATCACTTATCCAACAACTCAAACTCACGCTGATATTCCAGCAGAAGTGCGCCATTCTTATGGTTTGACAGATGACCTCTTGCGTTTGTCTATTGGGATTGAGGATGCTAGAGATTTGATTGCAGATTTGCGCCAAGCCTTGGAAGGATAAGACAAAGATGGGAAAATATGATTTTACAAGCCTGCCCAATCGTTTAGGGCACCATACCTATAAATGGAAAGAAGCAGAAACGGATAGTGAAGTCTTACCAGCTTGGATAGCGGATATGGACTTTGTAGTCTTGCCTGAAATCCGCCAAGCCGTGCAGACTTACGCTGATCAACTGGTTTATGGCTATACCTATGCCAGTGAAGAGTTAATTAAGGAAGTTCAAAAGTGGGAAGCCACACAACACGGTTACCACTTTGACAAAGAGGCTCTTGTCTTTATCGAGGGTGTGGTACCAGCTATCTCAACAGCTATTCAAGCCTTTACAAAAGAAGGCGAGGCGGTTCTGATTAACACGCCTGTCTACCCACCTTTTGCTCGCAGTATCAAGTTGAACAACCGTAGATTGATTACCAATTCTTTGGTGGAAAAGGATGGTCTGTTTGAGATTGACTTTGACCGACTTGAAAAGGATTTGGTGGAAGAGGATGTCAAACTTTATATTCTCTGCAATCCTCACAATCCTGGTGGACGTGTTTGGGAAAAGGAAGTGTTGGACAAGATTGGCCAACTCTGTCAAAAACACGGTGTTTTCTTGGTTTCAGATGAGATTCACCAAGATTTGGCCCTCTTTGGTCACAAGCATCATTCCTTCAATACTGTCAACCCTGACTTTAAAGAATTTGCTATCGTCTTGACCAGTGCTACTAAAACCTTTAATATTGCTGGGACAAAAAATTCCTATGCAGTCATTGAAAATCCTAAGTTGAGACTGGCTTACCAGAAACGCCAGTTGACCAATAATCAGCATGAAATTTCAGGCTTGGGCTATTTGGCGACAGAAGCTGCTTATCGCTATGGGAAGGATTGGTTAGAGGAACTCAAGCAAGTCTTTGAAGACCACATCAATTATGTGGTGGAACTATTTGGAAAAGAGACTAAAATCAAGGTCATGAAACCGCAAGGAACCTACTTGATTTGGCTTGATTTTTCAGCCTATGACCTGACTGATGAAACATTGCAAGAGCTGTTGAGAAATGAAGCTAAGGTTATCCTCAACCGTGGTTTGGATTTTGGGGAGGAAGGAAGTCTCCATGCCCGTCTCAATGTAGCCATGCCTAAATCCCTGCTGCAAGAAGTTTGTCAGCGAATTGTGACGACTTTTGCCAAACGTTAAAAATCCAGCCTTCTAGGAGAAAAGTATCTCTAGAAGGCTATTTTCATAGGGGAAAATATGGTATAATAAAAAGATAAGGTAAAGGTAAAAATATGGCTAAATTGATTCCGGGGAAAGTCCGTATCGAAGGCGTTGCCCTTTATGAAACTGGTAAGGTTGACATCATCAAGGAAAAGAATAATCGGCTCTACGCTCGCGTTGCAGAAGAAGAACTGCGCTATAGTTTAGAGGATGATTTGGTTTTTTGTGCCTGTGATTTTTTCCAAAAGAGGGGCTACTGTGTGCATTTGGCAGCTCTGGAGCATTTTCTGAAAAATGATGAGCGTGGTCAGGAAATCTTGCAGAGTCTGGAAGAAGGTCATGAGGAAAAAGAGGCCGTTGAAACCAAGGTGACCTTGGGTGGAAAATTTTTGGATCGAATCTTGTCTCCAAACCCAGACCGAGCCTATGATTTATCGGCTGTAGGACAAGTGGAAGCAGGAACCAATCGTATCTTGTGGACTCTGAGAATCGGGCAAATCAGTAGTCAAAAATACTATGTCATTCGGGATATTCCACTCTTTTTAAAAGTCGTCGAGAAGAGAAAACCTTATATGATTGGTAAGACCTATGAGAAGTCTCTGTCTTGGGAATCCTTTGATGAGGCCAGCCAAGAGCTTCTGACTTTCTTGCACGGACTAACGGAGGAAGGACTTAGTTTAGAGCTTTTTTTCCAAAACCAAGGTCGGCACCTCTTTTTTCCTCTGACCTTTTTTGAGCAGGGTGTGAATTTACTGATGGCCTTGCCCCATTTTCAATTTGACCATCAAGTGGATAGCTACCAAACCCTCCTTTTTCAGGATTTGCATGCGGATGCCAATCTATTTGCCTTTACAGTAACAGAATACTCGGATTATTTTGAAATGGAAATCAGTGAGAGTCCAAGGGTCAATGTCTTTTATCAGGGAGCTGTGCTTTTCCATAAAGGTCAGGTTTATTTTCTAACAGACCAGCAGATGCGTCTTCTCAAGGAAATCAAAGTGTTGCCTTTGGATCAGCATGGAAAGAAATACCTGCAATTTGATAGTAGTGACCGAGATAAGTTGGCTTCTTGTTTAATTCTTTTTAGCCAGATGGGGACCGTTTCAGCTCCGGAACGCTTACAAATCAAAACTTTTTCGCCATCGTTTTACTTTGACAGGGAAGAGGATAATCGGATTCGATTAGAAATCCAGTTTGATTATGGAAATAGACAGGTATCTAGCCGGCAAGAGCTGGAAGAATTACCATTTTCGAGTGATGCTGACTTAGAAGAAAGAGTTTTCCAATCCTGTTTGGCAGCTGGCTTTGAAGCAGATTTTCAATCTTGGCGTCAGGCCCTAAAAGCAGAGTCTGTTTATCATTTCTTCCATGAAATCATTCCAGTCTTTGAAAAACTCGGGAATGTTGACCTATCAGACAAGTTAGAAGAACTCTATAACCTAGCGAGTCCCCAAGTACAGATTGCTTCCAAGGGAGGTCTCTTGGAAATCCAGTTTGATTTTCAAGATATTGCCCAAGAGGAAATTGACCAAGCCATGCAGGCCTTGGTTGCCAATAAGGATTTTTACATTGATTCGTCCAATCAAGTTTACTTTTTTGATGAAGAAACCAAGAAAATTCGCCAAAATCTACAGGAACTAGGACAATTTGAATTAAAAGATGGGGCCTTGCAGGCTCGGAAATCCTTGGCTTATAGTTTAGCTCATCTCTTTGAAGGACGTGACCGTGTTTCTTTTTCACAAGAATTCCAGAATCTGGCCCAGGATTTGACGCATCCAGAGGACTTTCCTTTGCAAGTAACTCAGGTTCAGGCTGATTTACGAGATTATCAGGAAAAGGGAATTCGTTGGTTGCAGATGCTCTATCACTATGGTTTTGGTGGGATTTTGGCTGATGATATGGGACTTGGTAAAACCCTGCAGACCATTGCTTTTTTGACCAGTCAAGTGACAAAAGAAAGTCGGGTCTTGATTTTAGCTCCGTCAGGTTTAATCTACAACTGGGCAGATGAATTTCAAAAGTTTGCCCCACAGTTGGATGTAGTTGTTGTTCATGGCTTGAAAGCTAGTCGTGAAGAGATTCTTGCTGAAAGCCATCAAATCTATGTAACTAGCTATGCTACCTTCCGTCAGGACAGTTATTTTTATCAGGGGATGGACTTTGACTTCCTTTTCTTAGATGAGGCTCAGGTCATGAAGAACGCCCAGACTAAGATCGCCCAGACCTTGAGACAATTTGTGGTGCCGTCGGTTTTTGCCTTGTCAGGAACTCCTATTGAAAACCATCTGGGTGAGTTGTGGTCTATTTTCCAAATCGTCATGCCAGGACTTTTGCCAAGCAAGAAAGAATTTATGAAATTACCAGCTGAGCGCGTTGCTCAGTTTATCAAACCTTTCGTGATGCGGCGCAAGAAAGAAGAAGTTCTGACTGAATTGCCAGACTTGATTGAAGTGGTTTATAAAAATGAACTGGAAGACCAGCAAAAGGCGATCTACCTAGCCCAGTTGCAACAGATGCGGGACCGTCTAGCTCAAGTGTCAGATCAGGAATTCCAGCGAAGTCGGGTGGAAATCTTATCTGGTCTGATGCGCTTGCGTCAAATTTGTGACACTCCTGCCCTCTTTATGGAAGATTATCAGGGAACCAGTGGCAAACTGGATAGTCTCCGAGACCTGCTGGTACAGGTGGCAGACGGCGGACACCGTGTCTTGATTTTCTCGCAGTTCAAGGGAATGTTGGAGAAAATTGAACAAGAATTGCCAGACTTGGGCTTGACTTCCTTTAAAATTACCGGTTCGACCCCAGCCAAGGAAAGGCAAGACATGACCAAAGCCTTTAACCAAGGGGAAAGAGATGCCTTTCTGATTTCTCTTAAGGCTGGTGGTGTCGGTCTGAACCTGACAGGTGCTGATACAGCAATCTTGGTTGACCTTTGGTGGAATCCTGCGGTGGAGGCGCAAGCTATTGGCCGTGCCCATCGGATGGGTCAGGAAGAAACGGTTGAGGTTTATCGCTTAGTGACCAGGGGAACCATTGAAGAAAAAATTCAGGAACTCCAAGAACAAAAGAAACATCTGGTGTCACAAGTATTGGATGGAACAGAGTCACGTGGCAGTCTGACCCTAGCAGAAATTAGAGAAATTTTGGGAATTTCTGAAGCCAGCACTTGAAAAATCAAGACAATACGCTATAATGAAGTGTTGAAAGGAAATAGAAAATGAGAGAAGAACGATTTCCATTGGTGTCAGATGATGAGATCATGTTGACTGAGATGCCGGTTATGGACCTCTATGATGAGTCTGACTTTATCAGTAATATCAAGGGAGAATACCGTGATAAGAATTATCTGGAGTGGGCCCCTATTACTGAAGAAAAACCAGTCAAACCGCTTGAAAAGCCAGTAGAGAAACCTAAGAAGGCTGGGTTAGGGGTTAAAAAAGAAGGAAAGAGCTATGCGGAGGTGGCGCGTGAAGAAGCGCGTGCGGATTTGAAAAAGAAACGCTCAGCAAGTTATCTGACTAAGGATATTACTCCTACAAGACACCATTCTAAGTCAAGTCTCGTTAGACAGGGCAATCAACCTACTGCGCCTTTCCAAAAGGAAAATCCTGGTGAATTTGTTAAATATAGTCAAAAATTGACCCAGTCTCATTACATCTTGGCGGAAGAAGTGAGCCATATTTCTACTCAAGCTGAGCCAAAAGAAACTTCAGGCCCAAAGAAAAATAATTATGATTTTCTGAAGAAGAGCCAAATCTACAATAAAAAGAATCAACAAAAAGAACAAGAACGTCAGGTGGCCCAAGAGTTGAATCTGACAAGAATTACGGAATAGGGGAGAAAACATGTCAAAGACATATCATTTTATCGGAATTAAGGGATCAGGTATGAGTGCCTTGGCCTTGATGTTGCACCAAATGGGGCATAAGGTACAGGGTTCAGATGTTGAAAAGTACTACTTTACTCAACGTGGTCTTGAGCAGGCAGGGATTACTATTCTTCCTTTTGATGAAAAGAATCTAGACGGTGATATGGAAATTATCGCTGGAAATGCCTTTCGTCCAGATAACAACGTCGAAATTGCCTATGCGGACCAAAATGGCATTAGCTACAAACGTTACCATGAGTTCCTAGGTAGCTTTATGCGTGATTTTGTTAGCATGGGAGTAGCAGGAGCGCATGGAAAAACTTCAACGACAGGTATGTTATCTCATGTCTTGTCTCACATTACAGATACTAGCTTCTTAATCGGAGATGGGACAGGTCGTGGTTCAGCCAATGCTAAATATTTTGTCTTTGAATCTGACGAATATGAGCGTCACTTCATGCCTTACCACCCAGAGTACTCTATTATCACTAACATTGACTTTGATCATCCAGACTATTTTACAAGTCTAGAGGATGTTTTCAATGCCTTTAACGACTATGCTAAACAAATTACCAAAGGTTTGTTTATCTACGGTGAAGATGCTGAATTGCGTAAGATTACGTCTGATGCACCAATTTATTATTATGGTTTTGAAGCAGAAGGTAATGACTTTGTCGCTAGTGATCTTCTTCGTTCAACAACTGGTTCAACCTTCACAGTTCATTTCCGTGGTCAAGAATTAGGGCAATTCCACATTCCAACCTTTGGTCGTCACAATATCATGAATGCGACAGCCGTTATTGGTCTTCTTTACACAGCAGGATTTGATTTGAACTTGGTGCGTGAACACTTGAAAACATTTGCCGGTGTTAAGCGTCGTTTCACTGAGAAAATTGTCAATGACACAGTGATTATCGATGACTTTGCCCACCATCCAACAGAAATCATTGCTACTTTGGATGCGGCTCGTCAAAAATATCCAAGTAAAGAGATTGTAGCAATCTTCCAACCGCATACCTTTACTAGAACTATTGCCCTGTTGGACGAATTTGCCCACGCTTTGAACCAAGCAGATGCTGTTTACCTAGCGCAAATTTATGGATCTGCTCGTGAAGTAGACCATGGTGATGTTAAGGTAGAAGACCTAGCCAATAAAATCAATAAGAAACACCAAGTGATCACCGTTGAAAATGTTTCTCCACTCCTAGACCATGATAATGCTGTTTATGTCTTTATGGGAGCAGGAGATATCCAAACCTATGAATACTCATTTGAGCGACTCTTGTCTAACTTGACAAGCAATGTTCAATAGGATTTTCCCATGGAAATTCCAATTAAGATTATTCAGGCAAGCAAGTCTGATTTGGCTGAGATAGAGGCACTTCAAACTTCGTCTTATCCAGCTGAAAAGCAGCAACCTTCCCATATTTTAGAAGAAAGTATCCGTAAGTGTGCGGATACCTTTCTTCTAGCTAGGGATGAAAATCAACTTTTAGGCTATATTCTATCAAGTCCGCAGTTAGACAATCCGCAATGTCTAAAAATACATTCTTTAGTTATCGAGGCTGACCATCAGAGACAGGGCTTGGGAACACTTCTTCTTGCAGCCTTGAAACAGGTGACAGTCGAACTAGATTTTCAAGGTATTCTTTTGCAGAGTCCTGATGAACTACTATCTTATTTTGAAATGAATGGCTTTGTTGAAGAAGAAGTGACAGGGAGTCAATATGACAGTGGTTCTGAATGGTATATGACTTGGGCTAATCCCTTTTTTCAGGAGGAAATATGAAAATCAGACAAGCGAGGTTTTCAGATTTAGATCGAATTATAGAGATAGAGTTAGAGAATTTCTCCCTTGAAGAAGCTATTCCTCGTTCCGTCTTTGAGGCGCATTTGCGGGAAATTCAGACCAGTTTTCTGGTAGCTGAAAAAGAGGGGCGTATTCTTGGTTATATCGAAGGTCCAGTTGTTCCACACCGCCATCTACATGATCAGTCCTTTACAGAAGGAATAAAAGACTATAGCCATCAACCTGGAGGTTATATTTCTGTGACTTGCCTATCGATTGCCAAGGAAGCACAGGGCCTTGGACTTGGTCAGAAATTACTAACAGCCTTGAAAGAGTTGGTGCTTGAACACGAAAGAGAAGGTATTAACCTAACCTGTCATGACTATCTCATCACCTACTACGAAAAGCATGGATTTGTCAATGAAGGCCAGTCACAGTCAACCTTTGCAGGAGAAACCTGGTATGATATGGTCTGGGAAGCTAAAAAATAAGCTGGAAAAGCATGCTAGGTTGCTTTTCTTTCGTTTTTAAGATATAATATTATGGATTGTCAACGAGGAGGATAAACTTTTGAGTGAAAAGCCAAGAGAAGACGAAAAATTAAGCTTTAAAGAGCAGATTTTACGTGATTTAGAAAAAGTAAAACATTATGAAGGGATTCGCCAAGAGGCCGCTGATCTTGCTGAAAAAAAATCAGCTTTGTCTGTCCCTGATACAAAAATTGTTGATGAGGATGTGATGACTGCATCCCTATCAGCTGTTGAAAAAATTATGGAGAATGCACCACGTGTTCCACAGCATCCTAGTGAAGATGTGCCTGCATCACCGGCGGAGGAACTAAGAGAGGAAGCTCCAATCGTTCCTAGTCACCCTAGTCAAGATGTTCCAGATTCACCAGCTGAAGCCAGTCCATCAAGACCAGCTCCAGGACCAGGGCCTGGTCGTCAAGGAAAGGTTGAAGAAGATTTCAACGTAACTCCAACAAGAGTAGCTGTTTCTTATAAGACTGAAGCTAAAAAAGAGCCTCAGAAAGAAGTAATAAAACCAGAACCAGTAATGGAAACGGAAGCTGTTGAAGCCATTTCTGAAACTCCACGTCGTAGTCGCCGTGAGACAGTTAAACCAGTTAAGAAGAAAAAATCACATTTGAAGGCATTCTTCATTTCTCTACTGATTTTCCTTGCCTTGATTTCAGCAGGTGGTTACTTTGGTTACCAGTATGTTCAATCATCTTTATTACCAGTTGATGCAAATTCTAAGGAATATGTAACCGTTCAAATCCCAGAAGGAGCCAATGTCCAAGAGATTGGTTCAGCACTTGAACATTCTGGTTTGATTAAACACGGTGTGATTTTTGCTTTTTATGCTAAATATAAGAATTACTCAGATTTGAAGGCTGGATATTACAATTTGCAAAAGAGCATGAGTACAGAGGATATCATTAAGGAACTCCAAAAAGGTGGTACAGCTGAACCTCAAGAACCATCACTTGCAGATTTGACCATTCCAGAAGGATATACCATTGATCAAATTGCCCAAGCTGTAGGCCAATTGCAAGGTGAATTCAAAGAGCCTTTGACAGCGGATGCCTTTCTGGCAAAAGTGCAAGATGAGAACTTTATCAGTCAAGAAGTTGCCAAATATCCTAGTCTACTTGAAAGCTTGCCTACAAAGGAAAGTGGCGTTCGTTACCGTTTGGAAGGTTTCCTCTTCCCAGCTACATATTCTATCAAGGAAAGTACAACTATTGAAAGCTTGATTGATGAGATGTTGGCAGCTATGGACAAGACTTTAGCACCTCATTACAGTACGATTAAGTCTAAGAATTTGACGGTCAATGAATTGTTGACGATTGCTTCTCTTGTTGAAAAAGAAGGAGCTAAGACTGACGATCGTAAGTTGATTGCAGGTGTATTCTACAATCGCTTGAATCTTGGTATGCCACTTCAAAGTAATATTGCCATCTTGTATGCCCAAGGAAAACTTGGTCAGAAGATTAGTCTTGCTGATGATGCTGGAATTGATACGACAATTAATTCACCGTATAATGTTTATACGAAAGCTGGTTTGATGCCAGGTCCAGTAGATAGTCCAAGCTTGGATGCCATCGAGGCAAGTATTAATCAGACTAAGAGTGATAACTTATACTTTGTAGCTAATGTTACAGATGGTAAGGTCTATTATGCTGCTACTCAGGAGGAGCATGATCGTAATGTCGCTGAACATGTCAACAGCAAATTAAACCAAACAAACTAAAATTATGTGATACTTCACATAATTTTCTTTAGAAAATATCATCAGAAGAAAGTTGAGAAAAATGGCAGAAAAAACATATCCTATGACCCTAGCGGAAAAGGAAAAACTTGAAAAAGAATTAGAAGAATTGAAATTGGTCCGCCGACCAGAAGTGGTAGAACGCATTAAGATTGCCCGTTCATACGGTGACCTTTCTGAAAACAGTGAATATGAAGCAGCTAAGGATGAACAAGCCTTTGTCGAAGGACAAATCTCTAGCTTGGAAACAAAAATCCGTTATGCTGAAATCGTCAATAGTGACTCAGTTGCCCAAGACGAAGTAGCGATTGGTAAAACAGTTACTATCCAAGAAATTGGTGAGGACGAAGAAGAAGTTTATATTATCGTAGGTTCAGCGGGTGCGGATGCCTTTGCAGGTAAAGTTTCAAATGAAAGCCCAATTGGACAAGCCTTGATTGGTAAGAAAACAGGTGACACAGCAACCATTGAAACACCTGTTGGTAGCTATGATGTAAAAATCTTGAAGGTTGAAAAAACAGCCTAAAAACAGAAAAAAGGAGTGGGGAGGCTGGGCGCTTCACTCACTCCTTTTTCCATTTTAAATTGAATTGGAGACTATATGAGTTCAAAGAAGAAAAAAAATAAGATGGAGCGTGGTCTGACCAATCGTCACGTGCAGGTTATGGCCATTGCGGGAACAATCGGAACAGGACTCTTTTTGGGAGCGGGTCGATCTATCAGCCTAACAGGTCCTTCTATTGTACTAATTTATATGATTACGGGGGCCTTCATGTTCCTCATGATGCGTGCGGTTGGGGAAATGCTCTACCAAGATCCTGAGCAACATACCTTTATCAACTTTATCACGCGTCATTTAGGTAAGGGCTGGGGTTATTTCTCAGTTTGGTCTTACTGGTTATCCGTTGTCTTTATCGGTATGGCGGAAATCACTGCGATCTCTCACTATGTTCAGTTCTGGTTCCCTAGCTGGCCAAGTTGGATGATTGAGATTGGATTTTTGACCATTCTAGCCTTGGTCAATCTGATCGCGGTGAAGCTCTTTGGGGAAGTTGAGTTTTGGTTTGCTATGGTCAAGATTGTGGCTATTTTAGCTATGATTGCCACAGGAGTCTTTATGGTCTTGACAGGCTTTAAGACACCACATGGAGTAGCAAGTTTGGCTAATATCGCCGACAATTTCTCCCTCTTCCCAAATGGTGGAGTGAATTTTGTCATGGCCTTCCAGATGGTCTTCTTTGCCTATCTCATGATTGAGTTTATCGGGGTAACGACTTCAGAAACAAAAAATCCACGCCAGGTCTTGCCAAAAGCGGTTAAGGAAATTCCTCTACGAATCGTCTTTTTCTATGGTGGAGCTCTTTTGGCCATTATGTCTATTATTCCATGGCGTGAACTTGCCTCAGCTGATTCTCCTTTTGTAACAGTATTTGAATTGGCAGGTATCAAGTGGGCGGCAGCCTTGATTAATTTTGTCGTCTTGACGTCAGCAGCATCTGCTCTTAACTCAACCCTTTATTCAACAGGTCGTCATTTGTACCAGATTGCTCATGATTCGCCAAATCCATTCCTAAAAGCGATCAAGGCAGATACTCTTTCTCGTCATAACGTGCCACAAAATGCTATCATTACTTCAGCGGTTTTGATTGCCCTAGCAGCCTTTATCAACGTATTGCCAGGTGTTTCCGATGCCTTTGCCTTGATTACGGCATCATCATCAGGTGTCTATATCGCCATTTATATCTTGATTATGGTGGCTCACCTTAAATACCGCAAGTCACCAGACTTTATGGCGGATGGCTATCTCATGCCCCATTATCGTTTCCTAAATCCTTTAACCATGCTCTTCTTTGCCTTTGTCTTTGTAACCCTCTTTTTACAAGAGTCTACATTTGTCGGAGCAATCGGTTCAGCTATTTGGATTATCGGTTTCGGGATTTATAGCCAGTGGAAATTTAGAAAATAGATTTGAGACTCATCAACTTAGGTTGATGGTTTTTTTCTAGTTTGACAGTCTATTGAAATAAGACTATAATCAAGCTGTAACAGTATTTAAGGAGATTTAGATGTACTTTAGATTGGAAAATAAGGAATCCCATAAATCACAAGAAATAGGGAACCTGATTCGTGTTTATAACCGTTCAAAAAGAGAAAAAGCTGAAAGTGAGCCACTTAATCTTTATGTCGAAGATGAAAAGGGCCATCTCCTGGCAGGTTTGATAGCAGAGACTTTTGGAAATTGGCTAGAAATCGAGTATTTATTTGTAAAAGAGGAACTGAGAGGGCAAGGAATCGGTTCAAAACTATTGCAGCAAGCAGAAACTGAAGCTAAGAATCGAAACTGTCGTTTTGCTTTTGTCAATACTTACCAGTTTCAAGCTCCAGATTTTTATAAAAGGCATGGCTACAAGAAAGTCTTTACCTTACAAGACTATCCCTACATTGGGCAAAGATATTATTACCAAAAGAATCTGTAAGGTGAGTATGAAGGTATAATACGAAGAGAGACTCGCACATGAGTATAGAGGCGGACTGATGGATATAATATTGGATATGGGCAATGTTTAAGGAGATTCTCGATCAGTAGCAGTTAGAACCTAGAAATCGTGTCTGTCTAGACGATATGGAGGACAATACAATCGCAGCTGAGAAATTGTGAATCAAGGTCTATAAGGTTAAGAAAAGAAGTAATGTTGTCGATATTTTGAAATCCTATATTTAAACTTAACACTCTCTATTTTTATGGTAGAGAGTTTTTTGTTAACAAAATATTATAAAATGACATTTATATATTGCATTAAGTTAGATATATGATATAATGATGTTAAAAAGAGACGCAACTTTTTAAAACTATAAGGAGGACGCAGGTGGCTAAAAATTTAAAATTAAAATTAGCTCGTGTAGAGCTTGATTTAACACAAAGTCAACTGGCAGAGGCTGTTGGGGTGACGCGCCAGACTATTGGTTTGATAGAGGCGGGGAAATACAATCCCAGTCTTTCCCTCTGCCAGTCCATTTGCAGATGCTTAGGCAAAACTTTGGATCAATTATTTTGGGAGGAAGAAGATGAAAAATAGATTTTTTTATTATCAATTACTAGACGAAAGAGAAGAACAACTGATTAATAAAGCGGGGGCTGAAAGTTTCTATATCTCTATAGCTTTCTTGCTTTTATCTTATATGATTGCAGTATTAGCACCAAGTCTTTTTAATCCGAGAATGATTCTCATCATTATCATTATTGGAACTTTTTACTTTTTCGGCCGTGCTCGAGATTTGGGTGTGAACTACTATAGTCGTTTTCATTTTACGATTTTGGGTTGTTTTTTCCTAACCTTGGCGATTACGGCTCTTTTGATGTTGCAGAATTATCAATTCAATATAGAAATTTATCAGCACAATCCTTTGAACGTTAAATACTTGTCTGCTTGGGTCATTACTTATCTGATTTACCTTCCTTGGGTTTTTATCGGTAATCTCGGCCTTAAAAGTTATGGCGAATGGGCTCAGAAAAAGTTTGAACAAGATATGGATGAACTGGAGAGTGGAGAATAGCTTGTTACTCTTTTCTCAATCCAGCCAAAATGTGTTATAATAGTACTAATTTATTGGAACACATGAAAGTTCTTGAAATTTTTCATTGGTTTCTAGTTAAGGAAGTAGGAAAAGTATGTATCCAGATGATAGTTTGACATTGCACACGGACTTGTACCAGATTAACATGATGCAGGTTTACTTTGACCAAGGGATTCACAATAAAAAGGCGGTCTTTGAGGTTTATTTCCGCCAACAGCCTTTTAAAAATGGCTATGCGGTTTTTGCAGGTTTGGAAAGAATTGTGAGTTATCTTGAAGATTTGCGTTTTTCAGATAGTGATATTGCCTATTTGGAGTCGCTAGGCTATCATGGGGCATTCTTGGACTATCTCCGCAATTTCAAGTTGGAGTTGACCGTTCGTTCTGCCCAAGAAGGGGACTTGGTCTTTGCTAATGAACCAATTGTGCAGGTGGAAGGTCCTCTAGCCCAATGTCAATTGGTTGAAACGGCTCTTTTGAACATCGTCAACTACCAGACCTTGGTGGCGACTAAGGCAGCTCGTATTCGCTCGGTTATTGAAGATGAACCCTTGATGGAGTTTGGGACACGTCGGGCTCAAGAAATGGATGCAGCTATCTGGGGAACACGCGCAGCGGTGATTGGTGGCGCCAATGGAACCAGCAATGTGCGTGCTGGTAAACTTTTTGACATTCCTGTTTTGGGGACCCATGCCCACGCTTTGGTACAGGTTTATGGTAATGACTATGAGGCCTTCAAGGCTTACGCTGCGACCCACAAAAATTGTGTCTTTCTTGTGGATACCTATGACACCCTTCGCATCGGTGTACCAGCTGCCATTCAGGTGGCGCGTGAGCTAGGTGACCAGATTAACTTTATGGGTGTGCGGATTGACTCTGGGGATATTGCCTACATTTCTAAGAAAGTCCGTCAGCAATTGGACGAGGCTGGATTTACAGAGGCTAAGATTTATGCTTCAAATGACCTAGATGAAAATACCATCCTCAACCTCAAGATGCAAAAGGCCAAGATTGATGTCTGGGGTGTGGGTACCAAGCTGATTACAGCCTATGACCAGCCTGCTCTTGGCGCAGTTTATAAGATTGTGGCCATCGAAGATGAAAATGGCAAGATGCGTAACACCATCAAGCTTTCAAGCAATGCTGAAAAAGTATCGACACCAGGTAAGAAGCAAGTATGGCGCATTACCAGTCGTGAAAAAGGTAAGTCAGAAGGTGACTACATTACCTATGACGGTGTGGATGTTGCCAGCATGACTGAAATCAAAATGTTCCATCCGACCTATACTTACATCAAGAAGACCGTTCGAAACTTTGATGCTGTTCCTCTCTTGGTGGACATCTTCAAAGCAGGGAAATTAGTTTACGATTTGCCTAGTTTGACTGAGATTCAGGCCTATGCTCGCAAGGAATTTGACAAGCTTTGGGATGAGTACAAGCGCGTGCTCAATCCTCAGCATTATCCAGTGGATTTGGCGCGTGATGTATGGCAAGATAAGATGGACTTGATTGATAAGATGCGCAAGGAAGCCCTTGGTGAAGGAGAAGAAGAATGAGTTTGCAAGAAACGATTATCCAAGAACTGGGCGTGAAACCAGTGATTGATGCCCAGGAAGAAATCCGTCGTTCCATTGATTTCTTAAAAAGATACCTGAAAAAACATCCCTTCCTAAAAACCTTTGTACTAGGGATTTCTGGAGGACAAGATTCAACTTTAGCAGGACGATTGGCTCAACTGGCCATGGAAGAGCTGCGATCAGAAACGGGAGACGACAGCTACAAATTTATCGCTGTTCGCCTGCCATATGGAGTGCAAGCTGATGAAGCAGATGCTCAAAAAGCCCTAGCCTTCATCCAACCAGATGTCAGTTTAGTCGTCAATATCAAGGAATCAGCTGATGCCATGACAGCTGCAGTTGATGCGACAGGTAGTCCTGTTTCAGATTTTAACAAGGGCAATATCAAGGCTCGTTGCCGTATGATTGCTCAGTATGCCCTTGCTGGTTCCCATAGCGGAGCGGTCATTGGAACAGACCACGCCGCGGAAAATATCACAGGTTTCTTTACCAAGTTTGGTGACGGTGGTGCGGATATTCTCCCTCTTTACCGCCTCAATAAGCGTCAAGGAAAACAACTCTTGAAGGAACTTGGTGCAGACCCAGCCCTTTATGAAAAAATTCCAACAGCAGACCTAGAAGAAGATAAACCAGGCCTAGCTGACGAAGTAGCCCTCGGAGTCACTTATGAAGAGATTGACGACTACCTAGAAGGCAAAACAATCAGCCCAGAAGCCCAAGTAATAATCGAAAACTGGTGGCACAAAGGCCAACACAAACGCCACCTACCAATCACCGTATTTGATGACTTTTGGGAGTGAAAACCTCCAGTGGAGGTTTTCAGCCTCTCATCTTGAAATAAGAAAGTGAGAGAAGGTCCGGGGGGACCTTTTTACCCCGAGTCTAAAAATAGGAAAACGAGGCACCTCCAGTGGAGGTTCTTACCCCGAGCATGGAAACAGGTAAGCGAAGAAGGTCCGAGAGACCTTTTTAGCTTATTACCTTGAAATTAAAAAGCAAAGTAAATTTAAATTGAGGTTGGGCAGAGAATCATCTATCAGAAAGTGAGGTAGCGTAATGAAATCTATCGGTACGCAAATGTTACAGACAGAACGTTTGATTTTGAGAAGATTTGTGGAAAGTGATGCAGAAGCCATGTTTCAGAATTGGGCTTCGTCCGCTGAAAATTTA
Organism: Streptococcus mitis; assembly: GCF_002096855.1. Taxonomy (GTDB): domain Bacteria; phylum Bacillota; class Bacilli; order Lactobacillales; family Streptococcaceae; genus Streptococcus; species Streptococcus mitis_Y. Next base: position 123,669 of record NZ_NCVH01000029.1, read on the forward strand.
ACCTACGTCACTTGGGATCCTCATCCTGATGTCGATGTGACTCGAAACTCGATTCGTAATTGGGTTGATTCTTATGCTAATCCCAACTATTACAAATGGGCCATTTGTCTCAAAGAAAACCCGGAACAGGTGATAGGAGATATCAGCATCGTTACAATAGATGAGAACGATTTTTCTTGTGAAATTGGCTATGTGCTAGGCAAGAAATACTGGGGTCATGGTATGATGACAGAGGCTTTGAAAGCTGTCTTGGACTTTTGTTTTACTCAAGCAGGTTTTCAAGATGTCAGAGCACGATATGCTAGTCTTAATCCAGCTTCAGGTCGTGTCATGGAGAAGGCTGGAATGTCCTATCTCAAGACTATTACCAATGGTGTAGAGAGAAAAGGCTATCTTGTGGACCTTATTTATTATCAGATAAGTAGGTAAGAATAGTGAATTTTCTTTTCAGTTTCCATCAAAGTCAGACTTTGTCTGGCTTTTTTTGCAACATTTTTTACATAACCTGATTAAATTCCTATTTTTCCCTATCATTATCCCTATTTTTTCTGGAATTTTGAGGCTATAATAGTCCTATCAAATCAAAGAATGGAGGAAGGCAATGGATAATATAATCTTTTTTATCAGTGTTTTTCTTGCTGGAATTCTTTCCTTCTTTTCTCCTTGTATCTTACCCTTGTTACCGGTCTATGCAGGGGTACTACTGGATGATAAAGATGGTGCTCAGGTTTCTAGTGGCAAATGTTCAATCTCACTTGTTAGTTTATTGCGAACTCTGGCCTTTATTGCAGGGATATCCTTTGTTTTTATCTTACTAGGCTATGGAGCTGGTTTTTTAGGCAATTTGCTTTATGCTTCTTGGTTTCAGTATGTGACGGGTGCGGTTATCATTCTCTTGGGCTTGCACCAGATGGAAGTCTTACATTTTCAGGGACTCTACAAGGAAAGAAGGCTACAATTAAAGAGACAGGTACAAAAGGGTAAGGGCTATAGTCAGGCATTTTTACTGGGGTTGACCTTTAGTTTTGCTTGGACGCCTTGTGTTGGGCCGGTTCTTGGCTCTGTTTTGGCTTTAGCAGCTTCAGGTGGTTCAGGTGCTTGGCAGGGAGCTGGTCTCATGTTAATTTATACGCTGGGTCTAGCGCTACCATTTTTGGTTCTAGCTCTAGCCTCCAGCTATGTTTTGAAACATTTCCGAAAACTTCATCCCTACCTCGGAACCCTCAAAAAAGTAGGTGGTTTCCTCATTATCGTGATGGGAATCTTGGTGCTTTTGGGAAATGCTTCCATTTTGACTACATTATTTGAATAGAGAGGAAGAAGAAATGAAAAAATGGCAAACATGTCTCCTTGGAGTCGGCTCAATCTGTTGCTTGGCAGCCTGTTCGGCTAAAAATATGTCAGACCAATCTACTATGAAGGAGCAAACAAAAACAGAACAAGTCAGTTCACAAACTGCTACTAAAGGTCAGGCGGTTGCTGATTTTGAACTGATGGGAGTAGATGGCAAGACCTACCGCTTGTCTGATTACAAGGGCAAGAAAGTCTATCTCAAATTCTGGGCTTCTTGGTGTTCCATCTGTCTAGCCAGTCTTCCAGATACGGATGAAATTGCTAAGAATGCTGGTGATGATTATGTGGTCTTGACAGTGGTGTCTCCTGGACACAAGGGGGAACAAGCAGAAGCGGACTTCAAGAACTGGTACAAGGGCTTGGATTATAAAAATTTCCCAGTTCTAATTGACCCGTCAGGCAAACTCTTGGAAAGTTATGGTGTTCGTTCTTACCCAACTCAAGCCTTTATAGACAAGGAAGGAAAACTGGTCAAGACGCAACCAGGTTTTATGGATAAGGATATGATTTTAAAGACATTGAAAGAAATGGGGTAGAGAAAGGTCATGAATGATAAAGTAAAATTGTTTGTCTTGGCAGGAATCTTTTTCCTAGCCATAAGCGGTTTCTATTTTCTATTGATGCGAAATGCAGGGCAGACAGATAGCTCGCAAATTGAGAAAGCATCAGTTAGCCAAGGAGGAAAAACAGTGAAAAAAACAGAAGTGAGTAAAGATGCAGACTTGCACGAAATTTATCTGGCTGGAGGTTGTTTCTGGGGAGTTGAGGAATATTTCTCACGCGTTCCCGGAGTGACAGATGCCGTTTCAGGCTATGCAAATGGTAGAGGGGAAACAACCAAGTACGAATTGATTAACCAAACAGGTCATGCGGAGACTGTTCATGTTACTTATGATGCCAAACAAATTTCCCTAAAAGAAATCCTGCTTCATTACTTCCGCATTATCAATCCAACCAGCAAAAATAAACAAGGAAATGATGTGGGAACCCAGTACCGTACTGGTGTTTATTACACAGATGACAAGGATTTAGAGGTGATTAACCAAGTCTTTGATGAGGTGGCTAAGAAATACGATCAACCTCTAGCAGTTGAAAAGGAAGCCTTGCAGAATTTTGTAGTTGCTGAGGATTACCACCAAGACTATCTCAAGAAAAATCCAAATGGCTACTGCCATATCAATGTCAATCAGGCAGCCTATCCTGTCATCGATGCTAGCAAATATCCCAAACCAAGTGATGAGGAATTGAAAAAGACCTTGTCACCTGAGGAGTATGCAGTTACCCAGAAAAATCAAACAGAACGAGCTTTTTCAAACCGCTACTGGGATAAATTTGAATCTGGTATCTATGTGGATGTGGCAACTGGCGAACCCCTCTTTTCATCAAAGGACAAGTTTGAGTCTAGTTGCGGATGGCCTAGTTTCACCCAACCAATCAGCCCGGATGTTGCCACCTACAAGGAAGATAAGTCTTACAATATGACGCGTATGGAAGTGCGGAGCAGAGTTGGAGATTCTCACCTTGGCCATGTCTTTACGGATGGACCAGAAGACAAGGGGGGCTTGCGCTACTGTATTAATAGTCTCTCTATCCGCTTTATTCCCAAAGATCAAATGGAAGAAAAAGGCTATGCTTACTTACTAGATTATGTCGATTAAGAAGTCTTTCCTAAGCAGTTAGAGGAGAATTTTGCTATACTGATACTAGTAAGTGACAAAGGAGCCGAGCATGACCTATACAATCTTAATCGTAGAAGATGAATATCTGGTAAGACAAGGCTTGACCAAACTGGTCAATGTAGCAGCCTACGATATGGAAATCATCGGTCAGGCTGAAAATGGAAGACAGGCTTGGGAATTGATACAAAAGCAGGTGCCGGATATCATTTTAACCGATATCAACATGCCTCAGCTAAATGGTATCCAGTTGGCCAGTCTGGTCCGAGAAACCTATCCTCAGGCTCACCTAGTTTTTTTAACAGGTTACGATGATTTTGATTATGCCTTATCTGCTGTCAAACTCGGTGTAGATGACTATTTGCTCAAACCCTTTTCTCGTCAGGATATTGAGGAAATGTTAGGGAAAATCAAGCAAAAACTAGACAAGGAAGAAAAGGAAGAGCAGTTACAAGATTTATTGACTGATAAGTTTGAAGGAAACATGGCCCAGAAGATCCAGTCTCATCTGGCTGATAGTCAATTTAGTTTAAAGTCTTTAGCCAGTGAATTGGGCTTTAGTCCGACTTATTTGAGTTCCTTGATTAAGAAAGAGTTGGGTCTGCCTTTTCAGGATTATCTGGTGAGAGAGCGTGTCAAACAAGCCAAGCTCTTGCTTTTGACCACGGATTTAAAGATTTACCAGATAGCCGAAAAGGTTGGTTTTGAAGATATGAACTATTTTACCCAACGTTTTAAACAGATTGCAGGTGTGACGCCTCGTCAGTTTAAGAAGGGAGAAGATCGATGAAGCGTTCTTCTCTTCTAGTCAGAATGGTTATTTCCATCTTTCTGGTCTTTCTCATTCTCCTAGCTCTGGTTGGAACTTTCTACTATCAATCTAGTTCATCAGCCATTGAGGCTAGCATTGAGGGCAATAGCCAGACGACTATCAGCCAAACTAGCCATTTTATCCAGTCTTATATCAAAAAATTAGAAACCACCTCGACCAGTTTGACCCAGCAGGCAGATGTCCTGACCTATGCTGAGAATCCCAGTCAAGACCAGGTCAAGGGAATTCGAGATTTGTTTTTGACCATTTTAAAGGCAGACCAAGACTTGAAAACGGTAGTTCTGGTCACCAAATCAGGTCAGGTCATTTCTACAGATGATAGTGTGCAAATGAAAACTTCCTCTGATATGATGGCTGAGGATTGGTACCAAAAGGCCATTCATCAGGGGGCTAAGCCCGTTTTGACTCCAGCTCGTAAATCAGATAGTCAGTGGGTCATTTCTGTCACTCAAGAACTTGTTGATGCAAAGGGAGCTAATCTGGGCGTGCTTCGTTTGGATATTTCTTATGAAACTCTGGAAGCCTATCTTAACCAACTTCAGTTGGGTCAGCAGGGCTTTGCCTTTATTATCAATGAAAACCATGAATTTGTTTATCATCCTCAACATACAGTTTATAGTTCGTCTAGCGAAATGGAGGCCATGAAACCCTACATTGAGACAGGGCAGGGCTATACTCCAGATCACAAATCCTACGTCAGTCAGGAACAGATTGCTGGAACTGATTGGACGGTGCTTGGCGTGTCTTCGCTGGAGAAGTTAGACCAGGTTCGGAGTCAACTCATGTGGACCTTGCTTGGAGCCAGTTTCGCATCTCTTCTTGCCTGTCTCTGCTTGGTGTGGCTCAGCCTTAAACGCTGGATTGCTCCTCTGAATGACTTGAGAGAAACCATGCTGGAGATTGCTTCTGGTAATCAGAATCTTCGTGCTAAGGAAGCTGGCGCCTATGAACTGAGAGAAGTGACTCGCCAGTTCAATGCTATGTTGGATCAGATTGATCAGCTGATGGCAGATATTCGCAGGCAGGAAGAAACGACCCGTCAGTACCAACTTCAAGCCCTATCGAGCCAGATTAATCCGCATTTCCTTTATAATACCTTGGACACCATCATCTGGATGGCTGAATTTCAGGATAGTCAGCGTGTGGTGCAGGTGACCAAGTCCTTGGCTACCTACTTCCGCTTGGCGCTCAATCAGGGTAAAGATTTGATTTGCCTGTCTGACGAAATCAATCATGTCCGCCAGTATCTCTTTATCCAGAAACAACGCTATGGAGATAAGCTGGAATATGAGATTGAGGAGAATCCTGCCTTTGATAATCTAGTCTTGCCCAAGCTGGTGTTGCAACCCCTTGTAGAGAATGCTCTTTACCATGGCATTAAGGAAAAGGAAGGTCAGGGTCATATTAAACTTTCTGTCCAGAAACAGGATTCAGGATTGGTCATCTACATTGAGGATGATGGAGTTGGCTTTCAAGATGTTGCTGATAGTAGTCAAAGTCAACTTAAACGTGGAGGAGTTGGTCTTCAAAATGTTGACCAACGGCTCAAACTTCACTTTGGAGAACATTACCAAATGAAGATTGATTCTATTACCTCAAAAGGTACGACAGTTGAAATATACATAAATAGAATAGAAACTAGTTAACTCCCAGTCAATTCTGGGAGTTTTATGCGTAATTGGGCAAGCTTTCTAGGTTGTCTATCTTGCTAAAACGTAGAAAAAACGATATGATAGATAATGACAAAAGAGGTATCAAGTATGAAGGAAAAAGACATTCAAAGAGCAACAAGCCAGATTGTAGAAGATGTAATAGACAAGGCTAACTTGAAGCAAGGAGCTATCTTTGTTTTGGGACTTTCTTCTAGTGAGGTGATAGGTGGTCAGATTGGTAAGGAATCCAGTCAAGAAATTGGGGAAATCATTGTGAAAACCATTCTAGATATCCTAGAGGAAAAAGGAATTCATCTAGCCGTTCAAGGTTGTGAACATGTCAATCGAGCCCTCGTTGTTGAACGTCAGGTGGCAGAGCAGTTTGGTCTTGAAATCGTCAGTGTCCTTCCTACCCTTCATGCAGGAGGTTCAGGTCAGTTGGCAGCCTTCAAGTTTATGAAGGATCCAGTTGAGATTGAATTTATCAAGGCTCATGCTGGATTGGATATCGGAGACACTGCGATTGGCATGCATGTCAAGCATGTTCAGGTTCCGATTCGACCGGTACTACGTGAGATTGGGCACGCCCATGTAACGGCGTTGGCTAGCCGCCCAAAATTAATTGGAGGTGCGCGTGCGCATTATCCACAAGATTCTATCAGAAAGTCGTGAGAATGAGAAAAACAAAACAACAACTAGAAAAAATCACCAAATATTCGATTCGTAAGCTAACTGTTGGGGTAGGTCCTGTAGCCATCGGGGCCTTCCTTTTTGGTGCTAGTACTCTTTCAGTAGATAAGGTGCATGCCAATGAAGTTGGCGGTGCTCATAATGTTCATTACCGTTATTTGGCGGAGCAGGAATTGACCGAGTCTGAAAAAGCCCTGATTCATCATGAGGTTCCAACAGAATTTCAAGATGAAGATATTATTTATGTAGTTTATCGCAAGAAGGCGACTACCAGTCAACAACTTCCTTACACAGGAAGTAAGGAAGTCGCTCTAGCGGGTCTTGGCTTGGCAACAGCCTCGCTAGCGGTTCTATTAGTTTCAAAGAAACACCGCAGTAAAGTACTAGGGGTTCTGTTAATCAGCTCTATTGGAGTCAGCAATTTTGTACCTTTTACTGCCTTTGCATTTGAAAATAAAGAGTTACTTTCTTATAACCAAACTATTTCAGCCTCTACACATGAAGGCTTGGCTGAAGGGATTATCCACATTGATGGTTATGAGTACATCGGCTACTTCAAGGAAGCAGAACTCCATCCATCAAGACCAGTTTCAGCTGAGAAGCCTCAGTTACCAGTAGAAAAGCAAAGTTCAAAAGAAAACGAGAAGACAGAAGTCGTTCAAGAAAGACCTGCTGTCACTCCCGAACCTGTCGTTGAAAAACCAGTGACACAAACTCCAGTTGCTCCTGCTGTTGAAGAAAAACCAGTTTCTGCGAATCCTCAGACCAGACTGGAAGAGAGCTTGGTGGAGATTCCGTTTGAAACAGTCACAAGCCCAGATGCTAGTCTAGCAGAAGGACAGACTCGTATCGTCACAGCTGGAGTAAAGGGTCAGCGTCGCCTTGTAACCAAAGTATCAATGGTTAATGGTCAAGAAGTTAGAGAAGTCGTCGAAGACCAAGTGGTTCAAAATCCTGTGTCACAAGTCATTGCAGTCGGAACGAAGAAAGAGGTGCAACCTGCCCCAACTCCAACCCCACAAGCTGAACCAACTCATCAAGTAGCAAAAGGAACTCAAGAGGAAGGTAAAACTGGTCAAGCCTTAACACAACCAACCTTACCAGAGGCTCCAGTTGAAACGAAGGGGACCCAAGAAGAAGGCAAAGAAGGTCAAGCTCTAACACAGCCAGAATTGCCAGAAGCTCCAGCTGAAGCAAAAGGTACCCAAGAGGAAGGCAAAGAAGGTCAAGCCTTAACACAACCAATCTTGCCAGAAGCTCCAATCACAGCAAAAGGAACTCAAGAAGAAGGCAAGGAAGGTCAAGCTTTAATACAACCAACCTTACCAGAAGCTCCAATCGAAGTAAAAGGTACACAAGAGGAAGGTAAAACTGGCCAAGCCCTTGTACAAGAACAGTTACCTGAGTACAAAGTAACTGAGGGAACTCTTGTTGAAACATCGACTACAGATTTAGACTACAAAACTGAAACGACTGAGGATCCAACCAAGTATACGGACGAAGAAACTGTCGTACGAAATGGTGAAAAAGGTAGTCAAGTTACCAAAACAACTTATAAAACAGTAGAAGGTGTTAAAACTGACCAAGTTCTTTCAACTAGCACAGAAGTTACTAAGGAACCTGTAAACCAACAGGTAAGTCGTGGGACAAAACCAATTGAAGGAACTCTTGTAGAAGAAAGTCTTGAAAAGATTCCATTTAAGGAAGTTATTAAAGAAGATGACCAACTGAAAAAAGGTTTAGAAGTTGTCGCTCAAGAAGGCAAAGAAGGTCAGAAAAAAATCACCAAGACCTTTAATACCATTAAGGGAGTTAAAACAGAAGACGCTCCAAAAGTTACAGAGGAAATCCTTGAGGCACCTCAAGACAAAATTTTGAAACGTGGTACCAAGAGCTTTGAAAAACCAGTATTGACCATCACAGCAGTTGAGCCTAAGGATTTGAAGCGTACTTCAGATGTTAAGTATAGTCTAGAAAATCCAAGTAAGGCAGCCATTAAATCTATCACCCTAACTCTGAAAAAAGGTGATGAGATTGTGAAGACATTGAATGTTTCACCAGAAGATTTAACAGCTTCTTTGACAGACTTACAGTACTACAAAGATTATAAACTCGAAACGAAGATGGTTTATGACCGTGGTGAGGGTGATGAGGAAGAAGTTCTGAAGGAAGAGCCACTAAGAATTGACCTCAAAAAAGTTGAAATCAAAAACATCAAAGAAACAAGCTTGATGAGTGTGGACGCTGACGGTAATGAAACAGACACTAGTTTACTGACAGAAAAACCAGCTGATCTTGCTCCACTCTACCTACGAGTTACAACTCACGACAACAAAGTTACAAGACTGGCTGTTGACAAGATTGAAGAAGTAGAAAAAGACGGAAAAGCTTTATACAAAGTCACTGCCAAAGCACCTGATTTGATTCAACGGAATTCTGATAGCACACTTAGCGAAGAGTATGTTCATTACTTTGAAAAACAAAAAACACACGAAGGTGATGTATATTATAGCTTTGACGACCTTGTAAAAGCTATTCAAAAAGACCCGACTGGTACATTTAAACTTGGTAGCAATATTAATGCTGCAAACGTTAAACCAGCAGGAAAATCCTATATTACTAATGCTTTCAAAGGTACGTTAACAAGTACTGATGGTAATAAATTTACCATTAGCAATATGAACAGACCTTTATTTGGTGATATTGTCGGTGGTACGGTAAAAGATTTACTTCTTGAAAATGTAAATATTGACATGCCAGGAACTGATAGGATTGCACCGATAGCAAATGTTATCAAAAATAATGCTACTGTAGAGAATATTAAAGTAACGGGTAACGTTGTTGGTAATAATGATGTATCTGGGGTTATCAATAAAATTGATGGCAGTGGTACAGTTCGTAATGTTGCATTTATCGGTAAAGTACACGCTGCTGGAAATCGAGGTGGTTACTTAACAGGTATCGTCGGTGAAAACTGGAAGGGTATTGTAGAAAAAGCATATGTTGATGCTGAAATCACAGGTAACAAAGCTAAGGCTGCCGGAATTGTATATTCATCTCAAAATGGTGGTAACAACAATACTTTAGGTAAAGAAGGTACTCTTCGAAACTCTGTAGCAAAAGGATCTATTGAACTCAAAGAAGCCGTTATGTCTGGTGGACTGCTAGGGACTAACTGGGCACTAGGTGCTATAGAAGACAACATCACTATGATGAAAGTTAAGACTGGTGAAATGGTCTTTGGTCACTCTGATATTGATGCTGATGATTACTTTACATACTCTAGAACGAAGCGCAATTACAGTGTTGAGGGTGTAAGTGAAGGTAAAACAACTTATAATAATTCTAAAAAAATTCCTAGCATAACTAAAGAAAAAGCTGATGAATTAATCACTAAAATGGGAATCACTGCTGATAAATTCGAAAGCACACTTCCTGTTGAAGACAAACTTAATAACATTGTAAGTAAAGCTGATCAATACAAAAATATCGATGACTACGATGCTTCTCGTGAGCTTGCTTACCGTAACATCGAAAAACTTCAACCGTTCTATAACAAAGAATGGATTGTCAACCAAGGGAATAAGATTCCAGCTGGATCAAACTTATTAACGAAAGAAGTGTTATCTGTAACGGCGATGAAAGGCAATGACTTTGTCACAGACCTTACAGATGCTGACCATATTTTGGTTCACTACGCTGATAAGACAAAAGATATCTTTACGATTTCACCGAAAGAATCTAAAGTTAAACAAGTGAAAGAATACAGTGTCGCTGAACTTGGTGAAGTTGTTTATACACCAAATATGGTGGTTAAAGATCGTTCAGATTTAATCAGCGCTATCGAAAGCAAATTAAGTCCAGTTGAATTGCAATCTGACCCAATTTACCAACATTTGGGTAGAACTGGTGGCAACAAAGTCAATGCAATTAAGGATTTGTACTTAGAAGAAAGCTTCAAGTATGTTAAAGATAATCTGACTCAATTTGTTACGAAGTTAGTGGAAAATGAAGATCACCAGCTTAACACTGATGAAGCTGCTAAACGTGCCTTGATTAAGAAAATTGATGACAATAAGGCTGCAGTTCTTCTTGGTTTGTCTTACCTCAACCGTTACTACGGTGTTAAATTCGATAACTTTAATATTAAAGAGTTAATGTTATTCAAACCGGACTTCTATGGTAAGAATGTTGGTGTGTTAGACTTCTTGATTAAGGTTGGTTCTAAAGAAAGTAACATTAAAGGTGATAGAACTTTAGAAGCTTATCGCGAAACGATCGGTGGAGTTATTGGTATAGGCGAATTAAACAGTTTCTTAGACTATAATATGCGTCTCTTCACAAGTGATACCGACTTAAACGATTGGTTCATAAAAGCAACTAAAGATAATGTATATATCGTTGAACCTAAAACAACAACTCCTGAATTTGCTGATAAGAAACACAGAGCTTACGAAGGTTTAAACAACGATGTTCACGGTAAGATGATCTTACCACTTCTGAACTTAAAAGATGCGCATATGTTCTTAATCTCAACATATAACACTATGGCATACAGTTCATTTGAGAAATACGGTAAGAATACTGCCGAAGAACGTGAAGCATTCAAAGCTGAAATCAATAAAGTTGCTAAAGGTCAACAAAATTACCTAGATTTCTGGTCTCGTCTATCACTGGATAAAGTTCGCAACCAGCTATTGAAGAGCAACAACATGGTGCCAACACCAGTACTTGATAACCAAAACTATAAAGGAATCAGCACAGATAAATACGGACATACGAATAGTGGTAAAGACGTAGCTCCAGTTCGTGAATTATACGGACCAACAGGTCGTTATCACGCAACAGACTGGCGTATGGGAGCTGTCGCTCGTGTTTACGGTAACCCTTATAAAGATGATTCAGTATTCTTCATGGTTACTAGTATGATTAGTGACTTCGGTATCTCAGCCTTCACTCACGAAACGACTCACGTAAATGACCGCATGGTTTACTTAGGTGGTTCAAGACACCGTGAAGGTACTGACCTAGAGGCGTTCGCACAAGGTATGTTACAATCACCTGCTGAAACAAGTCCAAACGGTGACTTTAAAGCACTTGGATTAAATATGGCATACGAACGTCCAAATGACGGAAACCAATGGTATAACACTAATCCAAATGACCTTACTTCTCGAGCTGAAATTGATCATTACATGAAAGGTTTCAATGATACGCTTATGCTTCTTGATTATCTTGAAGGAGAAGCTGTAATTGATAAAGGCAGTAAAGAACTAAACAATGCTTGGTTCAAGAAAGTAGATAAGCAACTTCGTGGAGCTAATACGAAGAACCAATACGACAACGTTAGGGATTTAAATGCAGAAGAAAAAGAATATAATTTAACATCTGTTAACGACTTAGTAGAGAAAAACTTCATGACTAAGCACGGTCCTGGTAATGGTCAGTATGACCCAACTGGATTTGGCTCTGCCTATGTAACTGTACCTATCACTGCAGGTATCTATGGAGGTAACACAAGTGAAGGAGCACCAGGAGCAATGTCATTCAAACATAACACCTTCCGTATGTGGGGTTACTTTGGATATGAAAAAGGCTTCCTAAATTATGCTTCTAACATGCTGAAAAATGAGTCTAAACAAGCAGGTCATGCTACTCTAGGTGATGACTTTATCATTAAGAAAGTTTCTGATGGTAAATTTAATACTCTAGAAGATTGGAAGAAAGAATACTTCAAAGAAGTTGTTGATAAAGCAAAAGTAGGATTTAACCCTGTTACAATCGACGGTACTACATACAGTAGTTACGATGACTTGAAGAATGCATTTGCTGCTGCCGTTGATAAAGATAAAGCTACTCTTAAAAATGGCTCAGTTAAATTTGATAATACCGTATCACTTAAAGAGAAATTATTCAAAAAACTTCTTCAACAAACAAACAGCTTTAAAACTTCAATCTTTAAATAATTGAAATCTCTCATCTGCTTTGCGGATGAGGGTTTTCTTATTTTGTGCTATACTTAAGGTATGCATAGAAAAACAGTGATTGATTTTAGGGCTTTGGGGGAGAGATACACCTTTACCCAGCCTATTAAAGAGTTGAAAACGAGAAATGTAGCAGAAGTGGCAGATTTGCTGGCACAAGTGGAAAGTTACCAAGAGCAGGGCTACTATGTGGTGGGCTATGTCAGCTATGAGGCTGCACCCGCTTTTGAGGAGAAATTAGCAGTTCATAAAGCTCCTTTACTGGCAGAGTATCTGCTATATTTTACAGTTCATGATAGGGTAGAAACATCACCTATTCCTCTGACTTATGATGAGGTTAATTTGCCTTCAAATTGGCAGGAAGTAACGTCTGCAGAGGACTATGAAAAGGCGATTGCACAGATTCACCATCATTTGCGGCAGGGAGACACTTATCAGGTCAACTACACCGTCCAACTCAAGCAAGACTTAAGCGCTAATCCTTTTGCCATCTACAATCGTATGGTGGTAGAGCAGGAGGCGGGTTACAATGCTTATGTTGAACATGACGAGATGGCAGTGATTTCCATGAGCCCAGAGCTCTTTTTTGAGCAAAATGGCCGCGAGTTGACAACGCGACCAATGAAGGGAACGACTCAGCGTGGCATGACCGACCAAGAAGACTTGGAGCAGGCCAGTTGGTTGGAACAGGATCCCAAAAATCGCTCTGAAAATATGATGATTGCAGACCTCTTGCGCAATGATATGAACCGTATTTCTGAAGTGGGAAGTGAGCATGTGGAGCGTCTGTGTCAGGTAGAGCAGTATTCAACTGTCTGGCAGATGACTTCGACCATCAAGAGTCAGTTGCGAGAGGATGTTGACCTTGTTGAAATCTTCCATTCTCTCTTTCCTTGCGGATCCATAACGGGTGCACCTAAAATTGCGACTATGGAAATTATCAAAAATTTGGAACCTCAACCGCGTGGAGTCTACTGTGGAACCATTGGTCTTTTGCTTCCAAATGGACGACGCATTTTTAATGTTGCTATCCGGACTATTCAACTGCATCAAGGGAAAGCCATCTATGGAGTTGGCGGAGGCATTACTTGGGATAGCACTTGGGAATCTGAATACCGCGAGGTTCATCAAAAGGCGGCAGTTCTTTATCGTAAACAAGCTCGTTTCCAACTGATTACGACTGGAAAAATCAGTCAGAAGAACTTGCTGTTTGAAGAACAACATTTGGAAAGGTTGAGAACAGCTAGTCGATATTTTGCCTTTCCATTTGATTCAGAAAACTTGAAACAAAAGATAGAAGAAGAGTGTCAGGCTTGTGATGCTAATCAAGATTACCGCTTGCGAATTAGCCTTAGCAAATCTGGAGAGATAGAAGTCGATCGCCAAGTATTAACACCCCTTAGTCCAAGTTTTTGTCAGGCCAAACTTTGTCTGCAGGAAGCCAATTTGCAACAAGCATTTACCTACTTCAAAACGACTCACCGACCGCATTTGAGCTTAGGGGAACAAGAGAAGATTTATCACAATAAGTCTGGAGAGCTACTTGAAACCTCTATCGGAAATTTGGTTCTGAAAATCACTGGAAAACTCTATACACCGCCTATCCGACTTGGAATCTTACCAGGAATTTACCGTCAGCATTTGCTGGAAACAGGAGAAGTAGAAGAGAAAATCTTGACATTGGCAGATTTAGTCCAAGCAGAAGCTATTTACGCCTGTAATGGAGTGAGAGGCTTGTATAAACTAAGCCTTGAGGAGAGCTAGGTGAAACTGATATTTTTACACGGGTTAGGGCAGTTAGCAGAGAGTTGGAAAGAAGTTCGGAATTATTTGAAGGATAAGCTCACAAATGTTCTTGAATTGCTGAAATAAGTTTGGTAAAATAATATTGAAATCGATAACATTCCTATAGGAGAAAGAAATGAACAAACGTCTATTTTTAAAAATGAGTCTGGCTACCTTGCCAGTTTTAGCCTTATTTTCACAGCCTGTGTCAGCAGAGGAAAATATTCATTTTTCTAGCTGTAAGGAAGCTTGGGCAAATGGATACTCGGATATTCATGAGGGAGAACCTGGTTACTCTGCCAAGTTAGACCGCGATCATGATGGTGTGGCTTGCGAATTGAAAAATGCTCCTAAGGGTGCTTTCAAAGCAAAACAATCAACGACAACTCAAACTGATACAAGTTCATCAACAGCAAGTGGTTGGGTTAAGCAGGACGGTACTTGGTATTACTTTGCTGGAAATGGCAATCCAGTGAAGAATGCATGGCAGGGAAGTTATTACCTAAAAGCAGATGGTAAAATGGCCCAGAGTGAATGGATTTATGATTCTTCTTATCAAGCTTGGTATTATTTGAAATCAGATGGTTCTTATGCAAAAAATGCATGGCAAGGAGCTTATTACCTTAAATCAAACGGTAAAATGGCACAAGGTGAGTGGGTTTATGATTCCTCTTACCAAGCCTGGTATTACTTGAAATCAGATGGTTCATATGCTCGCAATGCATGGCAAGGAAACTACTATTTGAAATCAGATGGTAAAATGGCTAAAAATGAGCGAGTTGATGGCGGACGTTACTACGTAGATGCTTCAGGTCTATGGAAACCATAAGTAAGGATAAAATCTAGAAAGTTAATGCAAACCTTTGCATAAATGAGTGGATTTTGTTATACTAGTACTGTAAGCATTTTCAATTAATTCATAATGAAAAAGGAGAATATGATGAGTCAAAAGATTATTGGGATTGACCTTGGTGGAACTTCTATCAAATTTGCAATCTTGACAACAGCAGGAGAAATCCAAGAAAAATGGTCTATCAAAACCAACATTTTGGATGAGGGAAGTCATATCGTTGATGATATGATTGAGTCTATTCAACATCGTTTGGACTTGCTTGGATTGGCAGCAGCGGACTTCCAAGGTATTGGAATGGGATCACCAGGTGTGGTTGACCGTGAAAAAGGGACTGTTATTGGTGCCTACAACTTGAACTGGAAGACCCTCCAACCAATTAAAGAAAAGATTGAAAAAGCCTTGGGCATTCCTTTCTTCATCGATAATGATGCCAACGTGGCCGCTCTCGGTGAGCGCTGGATGGGTGCTGGTGATAACCAACCAGACGTTGTCTTTATGACACTCGGTACTGGTGTTGGTGGCGGTATCGTTGCAGAAGGCAAATTGCTTCACGGTGTTGCTGGTGCAGCAGGGGAGCTTGGCCACATCACTGTTGACTTTGACCAACCAATCGCATGTACTTGCGGTAAGAAAGGTTGCCTTGAGACAGTCGCTTCTGCAACAGGGATTGTCAACTTGACTCGTCGTTATGCTGATGAATACGAAGGCGATGCAGCCTTGAAACGTTTGATTGATAACGGAGAAGAAGTAACTGCTAAGACTGTCTTTGATTTGGCAAAAGAAGGAGACGATCTTGCTTTGATCGTTTACCGTAACTTCTCACGTTACTTGGGAATCGCTTGTGCTAACATCGGCTCAATCCTAAACCCATCAACAATCGTTATCGGTGGTGGTGTATCAGCTGCGGGAGAATTCCTTCTACAAGGTGTTCAAAAAGTCTACGATGAAAATACTTTCCCACAAGTACGCACATCCACTAAATTAGCTCTTGCAACTCTAGGAAACGACGCTGGGGTTATCGGAGCAGCATCACTTGTATTGCAATAAAATAATAAAAGGAGAAAAACACTACTTTAAAGCGAGTGATTTTCCTCCTTTCTTTTTTTATGCTATACTAGTTAGGACAATAAATGAGGTGAGAGTAAATGACAAAAGCAGATATAATTTTTAAAGAGAATATTGAACGAATCCTCAAAGACGGTGTCTTTTCTGAGCAGGCTCGTCCTAAGTACAAGGATGGAACTGTTGCTAACTCCAAGTATGTAACTGGTGCCTTTGCCGAGTATGACTTGGCTAAGGGGGAATTCCCCATCACAACCTTGCGTCCTATCGCTATCAAATCCGCCATCAAGGAAGTGCTCTGGATTTACCAAGATCAGTCTAATAGCCTAGAGGTTCTGAATAGCAAGTACAATGTTCACTATTGGAATGACTGGGAAGTGGGAGATACAGGAACCATTGGTGAGCGCTATGGTGCCGTTGTTAAGAAACACGACATTATCAATAAGATTCTCAAGCAGTTGGAAGCCAACCCTTGGAACCGCCGTAATATTATCTCGCTCTGGGATTACCAAGCTTTTGAGGAGACAGACGGCCTTCTTCCGTGCGCCTTTCAGACCATGTTTGATGTCCGCCGTGTTGATGGAGAAATCTATCTGGATGCGACCTTGACCCAGCGTTCGAATGATATGCTGGTGGCTCACCACATCAATGCGATGCAGTACGTAGCTCTTCAAATGATGATTGCCAAGCATTTCGGATGGAAGGTTGGGAAGTTCTTCTACTTCATCAACAACCTCCATATCTATGACAATCAATTTGAACAAGCTCAGGAATTGCTCCGCCGTGAGCCGTCAAACTGTCAACCACGTTTAGTCTTGAATGTGCCAGATAAGACCAATTTCTTTGCTATCAAAGCAGAAGATTTTGAGTTGGTGGATTATGACCCTGTCAAGCCGCAGTTGAAGTTTGACCTAGCTATTTAAAAGAATAGAAAAAAGAAGTTGAGACAATAAATCCCAACTTCTTTTGTTTCTTAACGTGATACGCGGCGACGAGCTGCTTTTTTACGGTTTTCTTCGATGAAAGCTGCTTTTTGCTCTTCTGGTTCGATCACTTTCTTTTTAAATGCGTATACTGCACCTGCGACTGCAGCGACAGTTCCTGCGACACCTGTTACAAGACCTTTAGCGAATCCTTTAGCCATGAGTCTTCCTCCTTTATCTTCTTAATCAGCCAGCCTCCTCAAGAGGTCACATTTTTCTGACTGACCTTTTTGTGTTATAATAATAGTAACGAAAAAATGGGAATTTTTCAAGGAAAAAAGATGAAAACAAAAATAATTGTGATTGTTGGACCGACTGCAGTTGGAAAGACGGCTCTAGCCATTGAAGTGGCCAAGCGTTTTAATGGCGAAGTGGTTAGTGGTGATAGTCAGCAAGTCTATCGAGGACTTGATATTGGGACGGCCAAGGCTAGCCCAGAGGAGCAAGCGGCTGTTCCTCATCATTTGATTGATGTTAGAGAGGTAACCGAGTCTTACTCGGCTTTTGATTTTGTTTCAGAAGCTAAGATGGCTATTGAGGATATTCACAGTCGTGGCAAGCTAGCTATTATCGCTGGTGGGACTGGACTTTATATTCAGAGCTTGCTAGAAGGTTATCACCTGGGTGGGGAGACTCCCCATGAGGAGATTTTAGCTTATCGAGCTAGCTTGGAGCCTTATACAGATGAGGAATTAGCTCATCTTGTGGCGCAAGCAGGCCTTGAAATTCCTCAGTTTAATCGTCGTCGTGCAATGCGTGCCTTGGAAATTGCCCATTTTGGTCAGGATTTGGAAAATCAAGAGACCTTGTATGAACCATTGATTATCTGCTTGGATGATGAACGCAGTCAATTATATGAACGTATCAATCACCGAGTGGATTTGATGTTTGAAGCTGGACTTCTAGACGAAGCCAAGTGGTTGTTTGACCATTATCCAGATGTGCAGGCTGCTAAAGGTATTGGATACAAGGAACTCTTTCCTTATTTCCGTGGGGAGCAGACTTTGGAGGAAGCCAGTGAGAGTCTCAAACAGGCGACCCGTCGTTTTGCCAAGCGTCAGTTGACCTGGTTCCGTAATCGCATGCAGGTGACCTTTTATCAGATTGGAGAAGCTGGTGTGCAAGACCGCATTTTAAGCCAGATAGAGGAGTTTTTAGATGATTGAAACGGAGAAAAAAGAGGAGCGGGTCCTGCTCATTGGTGTAGAATTGCAGGGCATGGACAATTTTGATCTCTCTATGGAAGAATTGGCCAGTCTAGCTAAGACAGCTGGGGCAGTCGTTGTAGATAGCTACAGACAAAAACGTGAAAAATATGATTCCAAGACCTTCGTCGGCTCTGGTAAGTTGGAAGAGATTGCGCTTATGGTGGATGCAGAAGAAATTACCACTGTCATTGTCAACAACCGTTTAACTCCACGGCAAAATGTCAATCTAGAGGAAGTTCTGGGTGTTAAGGTCATTGACCGTATGCAGTTGATTTTGGATATCTTTGCCATGCGAGCTCGAAGCCATGAAGGGAAGCTCCAAGTTCACCTAGCCCAGCTCAAATATCTCTTGCCTCGCTTGGTTGGTCAGGGAATTATGCTCAGCCGTCAGGCAGGGGGAATTGGTTCCCGTGGTTCTGGTGAAAGCCAGCTGGAATTGAACCGTCGTAGTGTTCGCAATCAAATTACGGATATTGAAAGACAGCTCAAGGTGGTTGAAAAAAATCGGGCCACAGTCAGAGAAAAACGTCTGGAGTCCAGTACCTTTAAGATTGGTTTGATTGGTTATACCAATGCTGGGAAATCAACCATCATGAACACCTTGACCAGTAAGACTCAGTACGAGGCAGACGAGCTCTTTGCTACTCTGGATGCGACGACTAAGAGTATCCATCTGGGAGGCAATCTCCAAGTAACTTTGACAGATACAGTTGGCTTTATCCAAGATTTGCCGACGGAGTTGGTGTCCAGTTTCAAGTCAACCTTGGAAGAAAGCAAGCATGTAGACCTTCTGGTTCATGTTATCGATGCCAGCAATCCTTACCATGAGGAGCATGAAAAAACAGTTCTGTCCATCATGAAAGACCTGGACATGGAAGATATTCCTCGCCTGACCCTTTATAATAAAGCGGATTTGGTGGAGGATTTTACGCCTACCCAAACGCCTTATGCCCTCATTTCTGCCAAGTCTGAGGATAGTCGTGAGAACTTGCAGGCACTATTTTTAGAGAAAATCAAGGATATTTTTGAATCTTTTACCCTGCGCGTGCCTTTTTCTAAGTCCTACAAGATTCATGATTTAGAAAGTGTTGCGATTCTAGAAGAACGTGACTACCAAGATGATGGAGAAGTCATCACAGGCTACATTGCAGAGAGAAACAAATGGAGATTAGAAGAATTTTATGACTGATATCAAAACTTTGGCACTCAAGTATGGTGGCTATACAAGTCTAGACAAGGTCTATCTGGACCAACTTTTAGCCGGTAGGTCTGAAGAGGAGCAATTAGCCCTCATTACACCTCCACCCAGCGTAGTGAATGCCTACTTTGCCGAGCTCTACCAGAAAAAAAGCCCCCAAGCTGCGACCGATTATTTTGTAGAAGTCAGCCAAGAACTGAACCTCTACAATGCTGAGCCAAGTTTTACCATAGAGAATAAGCCTTTTATTCGCCTTAACCTATCTGGTAAATCCTTTGGCTTTTGCTACGAGAAAGAAGGACTAGGTCGCATTTTCTCAGAGAACGAGGAAGCAATTTCAGATGACTTGCTTTTTGAGATTGCACAAATTTTTCCCCATCAACTGATCTTTGAGGAGTCTGGAAAAATTTACATGAAGGCAATCGGAGAAGAGGAAGTTGTTAGCGTTGAAAATCTCACAGCTTTGACAGATTTGGAAAGCTTGGCAGATGGAAGAAAGCGACTTAAGGGATATAGCCAAGAGGATTTAATACAAGAAGCTAAAGCCTTTACTGGCAACCTTTATTACCGCTCGGAAAACCGCACAGCTATGTTATATATTGATTAATTAGAAAGTAGCAAATGGATATTCAATTTTTAGGAACGGGGGCTGGTCAGCCCTCTAAAGCCCGCAACGTTTCAAGTCTTGCCCTGAAACTCTTGGACGAGATTAACGAAGTCTGGCTCTTTGACTGTGGAGAAGGAACGCAAAATCGCATTCTGGAAACCACGATTCGACCACGCAAGGTCAGCAAAATCTTTATCTCCCACTTGCATGGAGATCACATTTTTGGCTTACCAGGTTTCCTTTCTAGCCGTGCCTTTCAGGCCAATGAAGAGCAGACAGATTTGGAAATCTATGGACCGCAAGGAATCAAGTCCTTTGTCTTAACCAGTCTTCGTGTGTCAGGTTCTCGTCTGCCCTACCGTATTCATTTCCATGAGTTTGACCAAGATTCCCTTGGGAAAATCCTTGAGACCGATAAATTCACGGTGTATGCAGAGGAGTTGGACCACACTATTTTCTGTGTTGGTTACCGTGTCATGCAAAAGGACTTGGAAGGAACGCTGGATGCTGAAAAACTTAAGGCTGCTGGCGTCCCATTTGGCCCACTTTTTGGGAAAATCAAGAACGGTCAGGACGTTGTTCTCGAAGACGGAACTGAAATCAAGGCAGCAGACTATATCTCAGCTCCACGTCCAGGTAAGATTATCACCATTCTGGGTGACACCCGCAAAACCAATGCTAGTGTGCGTCTGGCTGTCAATGCTGATGTTCTTGTCCATGAATCCACTTATGGCAAGGGTGATGAAAAAATTGCTCGTAACCATGGCCACTCTACTAACATGCAAGCTGCACAAGTAGCGGTAGAAGCAGGAGCTAAACGCCTCTTGCTCAACCATATCAGTGCCCGTTTCCTCTCAAAAGATATCAGCAAGCTCAAAAAAGACGCTGCTAGCATTTTTGAAAATGTCCATGTGGTCAAAGACTTGGAAGAAGTGGAAATCTAAAAGATTGAGAAAGGAACAGTATGCCTACTATTCTCATTACCGGAGCTAGCGGTGGCCTAGCTCAAGAAATGGTCAAACTCTTACCTCAAGACCAACTCATTTTGCTAGGTAGAAATAAGGGAAAACTAGTTCAGCTATACGGAAATCATCCTCAGGCAGAATTGATTGAAATTGATATTACCGATGTTCAAGCCTTAGAGGAACTAGTTGCTGAACTCTATCAGCGTTATGGTAAGATTGATGTCTTGATTAACAACGCTGGATATGGGATTTTTGAAGATTTTGACAAGATTTCTAATCAAGATATTCATCAAATGTTTGAAGTCAATACTTTTGCTTTGATGAATCTGTCTCGTTTGGTTGCTTCTCGTATGAAGGAGATTCGAAAAGGTCATATCATCAATATCGTCAGCATGGCAGGATTGATTGCGACTGCTAAGTCTAGTCTATATTCTGCGACCAAGTTTGCGGCCATTGGTTTTTCAAATGCTCTTCGCCTTGAGCTCATGCCCTATGGTGTCTATGTGACAACTGTTAATCCAGGACCTATCCGGACAGGATTTTTTGACCAGGCAGACCCAGATGGGACCTACCTCAAATCGGTCGACCGTTTTCTATTGGAACCAGATGCCGTCGCGCAAAAGATTGTTAAGAACATCGGAAAAAACAAACGCGAGCTCGATCTCCCAGCCTTGCTAAATTTAGCTCATAAATTTTATACCCTCTTTCCCAAGTTAGCAGATAAGTTTGCTGGAGAAACCTTTAATTATAAATAAAAAAGAACCAATATGCAGGTTGTTGCTAGCCTACATATTGGTTCTTATTATTTCTCAACTATCAAACTGGACTTCTTCTAGTAGATAGTCGATAAAGCGTTCACCCATCTTAGATAGGCTGGTTTTTTCATGCTGGATATAGACCAGTTCAATTGGGTCATCAATATCCAGTGGGATGGAAACGATATTGTCTCCGTTGAGGTTGCTGTTCAAAATACCTGTCGCAATGGTATAACCATCCAAACCAATCAAGAGATTAAAGAGGGTAGCACGGTCACTAACCACAATGGATTTTTTGTGGTGTTCTTGGGAAAGAATCTCTTCTGAAAAGTAGAAGGAGTTGTGCGTCCCTTGGTCATAGCTGAGATAAGGGAAGTTTTCCAAATCAGATAGTTTGACCTTGTCTTTCTTTGCCAGAGGGTTGGTCTTGCTGACAAAGATATGGGGCTGAGCTGTAAAGAGATGGTGAGCCAGCAGGTGATTGTCATCTAGCATCTTTGTCAAAACATCACGGTTGTAGCTGTTAAAAAATAGAACACCGACCTCACTGCGGAAGTTCTTGACGTCGTCGATAATTTCCCAAGTACGAGTTTCACGAAGGAAGAGCTCGTATTTTTCCATATCGCTTTTCTTGAGTAGCGATACAAAGGCATTGACTACAAAGGCATAGTGTTGAGACGAAACGCTAAAGAGTTCGCGGTGGGCAACAGGATTTTTATAACGTTCCTCCAGAAGCTGGGTCTGCTCGACAACCTGACGGGCATAAGAGAGGAACTCCATCCCATCACGGGTCAAGGTAATGCCCTTGGGATTA
This sequence comes from Streptococcus mitis, assembly GCF_002096855.1. GTDB lineage: Bacteria > Bacillota > Bacilli > Lactobacillales > Streptococcaceae > Streptococcus > Streptococcus mitis_Y. Next base: position 146,086 of record NZ_NCVH01000029.1, read on the forward strand.
CGAATAAAGATTTCAATGCCCATTTCATTTTCCAAATCTCTCACAGCATTGGAAAGACTGGGTTGAGTGATAAAGAGTTGCTTGGCTGCCTCATTCATGGAGCCAGTTTCGACGATTTTGATAATATAATGTAATTGTTGAATTCTCATGTTTTTATTGTACCACACTTGCGTCAGAATCGCCAAAGATGATAGGGAAATCAGGGGGATTGTGTGAGTCTCTTCTTGAAAAAAACACAAATTTTTGCTAGAATGAGTCTTATGAAAACATTCTATGATGTGCAGCAATTCCTCAAACGATTTGGTATCATTGTTTACATGGGAAAACGCTTATATGATATTGAACTGATGAAGTTGGAACTCTCTCGGATTTACGATGTAGGGTTGATGGACAAATTAGACTATCTAGAAGCAGAAGCGGTTCTTCGCAGAGAGCACAAGGTAGAATTGGATTATATTGAGAAAAATGGAGAAAAGAACTAATGGTTACTTGGATTTTGTGGGCACTTATACTAGCAATGTTGGCATGGATGGGCTTTAACTATCTTCGTATTCGCCGTGCGGCTAAAATTGTGGACAATGAGGAATTTGAAGCCTTGATTCGCACAGGTCAATTGATTGATTTGCGCGATCCAGCAGAATTTCACAGAAAACATATCCTGGGTGCCCGCAATATTCCTTCAAGTCAGTTGAAGACTAGTCTTGCAGCCCTTCGTAAAGATAAACCGGTCCTTCTCTACGAAAACCAACGTGCGCAACGAGTTACAAATGCAGCTCTTTACTTGAAAAAACAAGGTTTTTCTGAGATTTATATCCTTTCTTATGGCTTGGATTCTTGGAAAGGGAAAGTGAAGACTAGCTAACCTTATTTCCAAATTAGCCGAATGATAGGATGAAGCTATTGTTTTATAGTATAATTAATTTGTATAAAATTTAAGGAGTTCTTAGAACATGAAAGAAAAGAAGAAAAATCCACTTTTTGTGGGTATTTTGTCGATTATTCTTGGTTTGTTATTTCCAATTGTAGGCCTGATTTTGGGGATCATAGGATTGGTCTTGGCTTTTTCATACCAAAAAGAATCTAGACTAGACTATAAAACAGAAAAAATTCTCAACATCGTAGGACTTGTGGTTTCTGTACTTAACTGGATTGTAGCCGTCGCAGTATTTTTTAGATAAGCAATGAACAAAAAAGCTTTAAATTGTACTGACCCCAAAAAGTTAGACAATTAATTTATCCGAAGGATTTAGTTCTGTATTGCACAGGACTGAGTCCTTTTAGTTTAACCTTAATTCGTTTATTGTTGTAGTAATCAATATAGTCTACAATGGCTTGTTCCAATTGCTTAAGCGACTCAAATGACTTCTCATAACCATAAAACATCTCCGATTTCAGAATGCCAAAGAAAGATTCCATCATGCCGTTGTCTGGGCTGTTACCTTTACGTGACATGGATGCTTGAATTCCCTTACCCTCTAGAAACTGATGATAAGAATCGTGTTGATATTGCCAGCCTTGGTCACTATGGAGAATCGTATTCTCGTAGCGCTTCTCTGTGAATGCTTGTTCCAACATTGTTTTTACTTGTTCTAAGTTGGGTGAAGTTGAAAGATTATAGGCGATAATTTCGCTATTAAAGCCATCTAAAACTGGTGATAAGTAAAGCTTTTGAGCGCTTGCTGGAATGGCAAATTCTGTCACGTCCGTATAACACTTTTCCATTGGTTTAGCTGCTTCAAATTGGCGTTGAATAAGGTTGTCTGCTTTCTTGCCAACATCTCCTTTATGAGAAGAATACTTGCGTTTCTTGCGGATTCTAGCTTGTAAATTGAGCACTTTCATCAAGCGTTGAACTCTTTTATGATTGACCACATAACCACGATTTCTTAATTCTAAATGGATTCGACGATATCCGTAATTTCCTTTTTGTTCGGTAAAAATAGCTTGAATTTCAGCTTTAAGCTTTTGATCCTTATCTGGTTTGTCTAGCTGTTTCAAATGATAGTAGTAGGTCGAACGAGCGAGTTTAATGGTTTTTAGAAGAATATCTAACGAAAAATCAGTGATTAATTCTTGAACAATTTCTGTCTTTCTTCTTTCTCTTTTTCCTCCTTCAAGCGGAGTTCTCTCAACTTTTTTAGGACAGCATTCTCCGCTCTCAGATACTCGTTTTCTGCTTGAAGTCGTTCTAACTCTGTCATCTCTTCGGGTTTCTTCTTTGGTTTACGTCCCATTTTAGA